>NZ_CEYAVF010000007.1:96703-99805 GCF_982785585.1 Reinekea sp.
TTCGGACGCCGGTAACTCACTGCTGGTTTCAACACTGATGTGCTTGAGAAACTCAATCGCCGTCGCGATGCGCGGTATCCGCTCAGTCGTCGGGTGGTACACCAGATAGAACTCTCGTTCCACCTCCACCTCCGGCAGTAAGCGAATCAGCTCGTCATTGGCATTGAGCAAAAACCGATGCAACATCCCGATACCGGTACCGGCACGGACGGCCTCGACCTGGCCAATCGGCGAGTAGATGGATATTTGCGATTGCCATGCCGACCAGGCCGATTTAGGGGTGTTAAGCCTATCCGAGAAGAGTAGATCTTCGACATAGCCAACCAAGCGATGGTCGGCGAGTGCCTCAATGGAGTCAGGATAGCCGCGCCTGGCCAGGTAGTCGGGCGAGGCAAACAGGCCCAAGTTATAGGTTGCTAAGGGTGTGTAGCGCAATTTTGCTTCCGTCGGTTTGCCCACCATGATGGCTATATCGGCTTCTCGACGAGAAAGCGAAAAACCCCGCAATTGCGGCACAATCTCAACCCGTAACTCAGGGTTAGCATCCAATAAGCCATTCAGCTGGGGTGCTAACACCTTCAGCGCAAAGCCCTCCGGTGCGGCAATGCGCACTGTGCCACTGACCGAGGTCGGGTCGGAGCCGAAGATCTCACCCGCGGCCTCGATTTCGGCTTCGGCTCGCTCTAAATACACCAACAGGCGCTGTCCCTCGTCGGTGAGCGTCAGTCCCTTACTGTGACGGGTAAAGAGGGCAGTACCGGTGCGGGACTGCAGATGGGATAGATGACGGGACAAGGTAATGGACGCAATACCTAGGGTATCGGCCGCACGCCCCATGGTGCCGGAGCGGGCAACGGCTAAGAAATAGCGCGCGTCTTCCCAATTGAAACGATTCCGACTCATTGGCTGCCTCAGATCCTATGTGATACATCAAAAATGATGCATCATACAGGAATTATTTTACATTGTTATATCACTTTTGATGGCATTTAATAAGACCCAACCAAACAACGGAGAAGAACCATGTCGGTCATAGGTAACTTTATCGGCGGCGAACGCGTCGCATCCACGTCGGGCCGCACTGGACCGGTTTACAATCCAGCCACCGGTGCGCAAATAGCCACCGTCGCCCTGTCCAGCGCAGACGAGACCCGTGCAGCTATTGCCAATGCAGAAGCCGCTTTCAAAATCTGGAGCAAGGTAACGCCACTCAACCGCGCACGCGTCATGTTCAAATACAAAGAACTGATCGAAAAGCATGCCGATGAGATTGCCACCCTGATTTCACAAGAGCACGGCAAGGTCTTCTCCGACGCCAAGGGTGAACTGACCCGCGGCCTGGAAGTGGTTGAATTCGCCTGTGGCATCCCGCACTTACAAAAGGGTGAGCACAGTCTGAATGTTGGCCGTGGTGTTGACAGCTACAGCCAGATGATGCCGATGGGTGTCTGTGCGGGCATCAGCCCCTTTAACTTCCCGGCCATGGTGCCGATGTGGATGTTTCCGGTCGCGATCGCCTGTGGCAACACCTTTATTATGAAACCGTCTGAAAAAGATCCGTCAACGCCACTGCGTTTGGCTGAATTGCTCAAAGAGGCCGGTCTACCCGATGGTGTCTTCAATATTGTCAACGGCGACAAAGAAGCCGTAGACGTCCTGTTAACAGATGAGCGGATTCAGGCGGTCAGTTTTGTCGGCTCGACACCTATTGCTGAATACATCTATTCAACAGCCAGTGCCCACGGCAAGCGTGTTCAGGCATTGGGTGGTGCAAAGAACCATATGATCGTTATGCCCGATGCGGAACCATCGCAGGTGGTCAACTCGCTGATGGGTGCGGCATATGGATCGGCTGGCGAACGCTGCATGGCGATCTCGGTAGCCGTCTGTGTTGGTGATGAAGTGGCCGACCACCTGATCAAAGACCTCAGCGAGAATATCGCCACCATGACAGTTGGTGCGGGCATCAGCGACGGTCCAGAGGCACATATGGGCCCGCTCATTACCCGTGAACATGCCGATAAGGTGCTCGGTTTCATTGACTCGGGCGTCGCTGAAGGTGCAACCCTGGTTGTCGATGGTCGCAACTTTGTCGTTTCTGGCCATGAAAATGGCTATTTTGTCGGACCGACCCTGTTCGACAACGTCAAGGCCGGTATGCGTATTTATCAGGAGGAGGTCTTTGGACCGGTTCTCTGTGTGGTTCGAGTGAATAGCTATGAAGAAGCCTTAAACCTGATCAACGCTCACGAATATGGCAATGGTACGGCAATCTTCACACGCGACGGCGACACCGCACGTAACTTCGTTGAGAACGTCCAGGTAGGCATGGTCGGGGTTAACGTCCCAATCCCCGTGCCAATGGCGTTCCACAGCTTTGGTGGCTGGAAGCGCTCACTGTTCGGCCCGTTGCATATGCATGGCCCAGATGGTGTGCGTTTCTATACCCGCATGAAGACCATTACCGCGCGTTGGCCGACCGGCCTGAGCGCGGGTCCGGAATTCACCATGCCCACGATGAAGTAAAATTTAGTCCGATGAAAAAGGCAATGCGCAAGCGCATTGCCTTTTTTTTGCCTATCGAACGGCTAAACCCCTAGCAATTAATTCCTCCCGAAGGCGCTCAATGCGCGCTCTGTTGACACCAAAGTCAAATAAGCCAAACAGGGATTGAGACCGCACCGCCAAACGGTTCGAATCATCAGTGACCAAGAGCTCGACAAAATCCGGAAAGCGAAACAAGGCACTGTGCCAGGTCACCCTAAGGTAACCAAAGCGCGCTTGCGTTAAAGAAGCGCCGGGCTGAGCCAAAACAGTCTGTTGAATGGCTTGCCAACTTTCGCGGCGCAACGGTGCGACCAGTTTTACCGGGGCGACTTGATAGAGCGGGATAATAGACTCGCTTGATACACAGTTTAAAAAAGGTGGGCATCGATCCAATTGAAAATCGATCCCA
This sequence comes from Reinekea sp., assembly GCF_982785585.1. Classification (NCBI taxonomy): domain Bacteria; kingdom Pseudomonadati; phylum Pseudomonadota; class Gammaproteobacteria; order Oceanospirillales; family Saccharospirillaceae; genus Reinekea; species Reinekea sp. Next base: position 99,660 of record NZ_CEYAVF010000007.1, read on the forward strand.
GTCTGGGGAATGGACCGTGTTGACACACAGCCAACCAACATAACGCTAAGGGCGAGTAACAGGTAACGCATCTTGATAAGGACCTCTGTAATGAGTTGGGCAGGCTAATGCTGAGCATACCTCAGAGCCATGATTATTTACGAGCA
>NZ_CEYAVF010000008.1:0-84908 GCF_982785585.1 Reinekea sp.
AACCCTCAAGCAATACCCTTTCAACCCTCAAGCAATACCCTTTCAACCCTCAAGCAATACCCTGGAAGCCGCCAGGCAAACTATTAACAGCCATCGTTACTGCCGTTCAAACCCCGAATGAAGTCATTTTTTGCGACCGCTGGCAATACGGCTATTTGCTTCGAAACCCGTTTTAAAAATGTGCGCGGCCAGAGCACCGTCTATTATAAATAGAATAGATCCCGTCCCGATTCAGAAATAGGAGGCCCTTTTGGACAAAAGCATGAAAATCCTAGTGGTAGATGATTTCGCAACAATGCGCCGAATCGTAAAAAATCTGCTGCGTGATCTGGGGTTTACCAACACTCATGAGGCGGACGATGGCGCGACTGCTTGGCCGATGTTGCAGAATGGGACCTTTGATTTTGTCATTACCGATTGGAATATGCCGGGCATGACCGGTATGGAGTTGCTGAAGAAAATACGCGCAGATGAAAAACTGAAAACCATTCCAGTCTTACTGGTAACCGCTGAGGCCAAACGAGATCAAATCATTGCTGCCGCGCAAGCCGGTGTGAACGGTTATGTCGTGAAACCCTTTACAGCATCGGCATTGAAAGAAAAAATCGCAAAGATTTTTGAGCGTGTCGGCTGAGAGGGGCTCTGGGAGTGGCCATGACTGAACAGACTGCGGAACCGAAACGGTTCGCGACCTTGCTCAAACAAAGGGCGCCGGAACTGCTCGAATGTGCAAATAAAAATAATCTCGAAGCCGCCGTACAGATCCTAATCGAACTGCAACATGCACGCACACCGCAGCTTAGCAGCGAATCCGATGTAATGGAGAACCTGCGTGAAAAGGCCCAATTGCTGCATGATAATATCTGCAATGGCCAATTCGAATCGGCACTAGTCAACCTACAAGAAATGCAAAATGTGCGCGATAAGGGCCTGTACCAGGAAATCGGTCGGCTGACACGGGCCTTACACAGCGCTATAACCAACTTTGCCATCGACAGCCAACTCGAAGACGAGGCCTCCGAACTAACCGAAGCTAGTGATCGCCTCGCTTATGTAAGTGAACTGACTGAACGCGCCGCCAATCGCACCTTGGATCTGGTCGAAGACAGCTTGCCGCTGGTCAAGGCCATTCAGTTGGAGGCCAATGTGCTCAAGCGTGAGTGGCAACGCATGGTGCAACGGGAGATGACCGCGGCAGAGTTTCGCACCCTCTATTGGCGGCTGGATGAATATTTTCAAAAATTGGCGGCCGATAGCGCTGTCTTGTCGGGCAACATGACTCAAATTCTATTGGCGCAGGACTTCCAGGACCTGACCGGGCAAGTAATTCATAAGGTAACAGGTCTGGTTAAGGAAGTTGAAAGCAGCCTAGTGGAGCTGGTCTTCATGGCCAGTCAGGTTGAGGCCATTACCGGCATTATCGCGCACGGCAACGATGCTCAACGCGATGCCACCCCGGACGAGACGCTCGGCCACGGTCCAGCGATTAACACCGGTCAGGCTGATGTAGTAGCCAATCAAGATGATGTTGACGATCTATTGTCCAGCTTGGGTTTTTAAGGAGCACAACTATGGGCTTCGAAGCGGACGATGAAATTCTGCAAGATTTTTTGGTTGAAGCGGGTGAAATCTTAGAGCAGCTATCGGCGCAATTAGTTGAACTGGAAAGCCGTCCCGACGACAAAGAATTATTGAATACCATCTTTCGTGGCTTTCATACGGTCAAGGGAGGTGCTGGATTTTTGCAGCTAAGCGCGCTAGTTGATTGCTGTCATGTGGCTGAAAACGTCTTCGATACCCTGCGCAATGGTCTGCGCACGGTCGACGCCGATTTGATGGACTGTGTCTTGAGTACACTCGACGTGGTCAATGATATGTTCACCGCCGTGAGTGCCGGCGAGGCACTGTTGGCGGCCGATAGTTCGCTCTTAGCGCGGCTGCATTTTTATGCCCAAGCCATGCCGGCGAGCGCTTCGGAACGCAACGCCGGGGACCGAGTGCGCGCGGTCATCGAGCCGACTGCGGCGGGGGAGGACATCACCGATACGGAGTTCGAACGTTTACTGGACGCCATTGCGCCGGTCAGCTCGAACACTGATATCGGCCCTGGCGTCGGTTCGGACCTCGGCGCGGCGAGTGACGACATCAGCGCAGATGAATTTGAAGCTTTACTCGATCAGCTGCACGGTAAGGGCAAGATCGGCGCCCCGAAAGACGACACCGATCCAGAAGCCGCCCCGTCCACGGCGCCGGGTGATGATATTTCTGACGATGAATTTGAAGCACTGTTGGATCAATTGCACGGTAAGGGCCAGTTCACCAAGGTCGACAGTCCCGCACCGACGCCAGCCCTGGCCGAGCAAACACCGCGGCCCCGCCCCGTCGAGCCGGTGACCAGTACGCCGGCATCGCCTGACAAGGCCAAGCGCCCTGTCGAGCCAGTACCCCCAACTGCCCCGACTGATCAGCGGCCGCCGAAAGGGCCGGCAAAAAATTCCGGCAGTCAGCAAGAAAGCACGGTGCGAGTCGACACGCAGCGCCTAGATGACATTCTTAATATGGTTGGTGAGCTGGTCTTGGTGCGTAATCGATTGGTTCGGCTCGGCGCGGAACTCGACGACGAGACCTTACAGAAAGCGGTTGGGAACCTCAATGTCGTCACGGCTGACTTGCAGGCCTCGGTAATGAAGACACGCATGCAGCCGATCAAAAAAGTTTTCGGCCGCTTTCCACGCGTGGTGCGCGATTTAGCTCGTACCCTAAAGAAAGAGGTCAATTTAGAACTGGTCGGTGAAGACACCGATCTGGACAAGAATTTGGTCGATGCGCTCGCCGATCCCTTGGTCCATCTAGTGCGCAATTCGGTGGATCATGGCGTCGAGACCCCGGACATACGGGCGGCCAACGGCAAGCCACGAATGGGCCGGATCGTCTTAGCCGCACAACAAGAGGGCGATCATATTTTACTCACCATCATGGATGACGGGGGTGGCATGGACCCCAACACGTTGCGCGAACTGGCGGTGACGAGAAAGGTAATGGATCGAGATGCCGCCGACCGACTGAGCGACAAAGAGTGTTTTAATCTTATTTTTTCACCCGGCTTCAGCACCAAGGAGGTTATTTCCGATGTATCCGGCCGGGGTGTAGGCATGGACGTGGTGAAAACCAAGATTGGCCAGTTGAATGGTACGATCGATATTGAATCGCAATTAAATATCGGCACCACCATCAGTATCAAGGTCCCCCTGACGCTGGCGATTATGCCGACGCTGATGGTGGTAATCGAGCATCAAGCCTTTGCCTTGCCGCTGGCCAGTGTTAGCGAGATCTTTCATCTTGATTTGACCAAGACCAATGTGGTCGATGGCCAGGAAGTTGTTGTGGTGCGCAGTAAACCCATTCCGCTCTATTATCTGAAACGTTGGTTGATCAAGGATATGGCGTTCGACCATCAGAAAATGGTCGCCGGTCATGTGGTTGTGGTCACGGTCGGCAGTCAGAATATCGGCTTTGTGGTCGATCAACTGGTGGGTCAAGAAGAGGTCGTTATTAAGCCCCTCGGTCAGATGTTGCAGGGCACGCCCGGCATGGCCGGAGCGACCATTACCGGTGACGGTCGCATTGCCCTGATCTTGGACATCCCCAGCCTGCTTCAGGCGCACACCGGCCAAGGTCGATAGCGCGTTGCTGTTTAACTGTTCGGTCATTATTGAGGTTAATCGATGTCTATTGGGGTCCTGGTTGTTGATGATTCGGGGTTTTTTCGTCAACAGGTTAAAACCATTATCAATGCTGATCCGCGGCTTAGGGTCGTCGGTGAGGCCAGCAATGGTCGAGAAGCCGTGGAAAAAACACTGAGTTTGCAGCCCGATGTGATCACCATGGATTACGAGATGCCGCTGATGGATGGCATTTCCTCGGTGCGTGAAATAATGACTCAGCAACCGACGCCGATCCTGATGTTTTCGTCGCTTACCATCGAAGGTGCGCGTATTACCCTGGACGCACTGGATGCTGGGGCGGTCGATTTTTTACCCAAAAGCTACGAGCGCATCAGCGGTGGCCATTCCAGTCTAAAACAAATTTTGGTGGCTAAGTTGCTCACCTTGGCCGGACCGAGGGCAGCGCCAAATCTGCCCTCACCGAGCGCTGGGCAGAGAACCACTAGCTATGCGCAGGATTTTGAACTGGTGCTGATCGGCGCCTCGACCGGTGGACCGGTCGCACTGCAAAAGGTTTTGACGCAACTACCGGTCAATTTCCCGTGCCCGATACTAATAATTCAGCACTTGCCCGGCACCTTCACCGCATCGTTCGCAGAGCGCCTAAATGCCCAGTGCGCGATCCATGTTCAGCAGGCCGTTGACGGTCAGGACTTGGCGCCGGGTTCGGCCTATCTGGCGCCCGGTGGCATGCAAATGATGCTGAGCGGCAAAAACCGGCTGCGAATTTTAGCCGGCGATGCGCGACTGAATTATAAACCCAGCGTCGACCTGACCTTTGGTAGCGCCGTGAAATACTACGGTAATCGCACCTTGGCCATCGTACTCACCGGCATGGGGGCCGATGGCCGGGAAGGGGCCCGCTTGCTGAAGCAGGGCAATAGCGTGGTATGGGCGCAGGAGGCCAGTACCTGTGTCATCGATGGCATGCCTTCTGCAATAACAAAGGCCAATCTCGCCGATGAGGTGATTCCCCTGTTGAGCATCGCTCAGCGGATGGTCGAAGTTGTCCGTTACGGCGGATAAAGCTGGCCTGCCAGCCCATGTCTGCGCGCCTGGTTGGGGCTAAGTCGCTAAACTTGTTAACGTTGTTATAAGGATTCTAGATGATTGCGCTTGCGGGCCTGTTATTTGCTTGGTTTGCCGTTTTCGGTGGCCATCTGATGGAAGGGGGCCAGGTCGGTTCTTTGTCCAATATACCCGCCGCACTGATCGTGCTTGGCGGGACCCTGGCCGCGGGCATGGTCCAGGCCGAGGTCAGAACGTGGAAAACCGCTTGGCGCTTATTTCCAAGTATCTTCTGGTCGCACCATCAGAGCGGCGACTCGGCCATTGGTAAACTTACCCATTGGGGTCAGCTGGTGCGTCGCAACGGTCCCTTGAGTCTGGAGTCTGAGTCAACAAAGGAGCCCGATCGATTCTTACGCTTGGGTTTGCAGTTAATTGTCGATGGGGCCGATGGCGGTAAAATCCAGCAAAGCCTGCAGGTGTCCATGGAATCACGCGAACACGAATGGTTGCGCACGGCCGATTTTTTTGAAGCCTTGGGAGGTTACGCGCCGACCATGGGGATCATCGGGGCGGTACTGGGGCTGATACAGGTGATGACCCAGGTCGATGATATGAACGCCATCGGTGTCGGCATTGCCACCGCCTTTGTAGCCACAATCTATGGGGTTGGCCTGGCCAATCTATTTTTACTGCCGGTCGCCGGCCGGCTGCGCGCCGATGCCCTGCAGCGCAGTCAATTCGAGGAAATGCTCTGCGACGGCCTGTTGGCCATCTTAGAGGGCGAACATCCGCGCTTAATGGAACGCCGATTGAAAGAATATCGCTTGTGAATCGGCTCAAGCGCCAGCGTTTTGTTAGCAGCTCTTCCAAAGAGCATCGTTGGATTCTGTCCTATGCCGATTTTTTAACCCTGCTGTTTGCGTTTTTTGTTTTCTTGTTCTCAATCAGTTCGCTGGAACAGGCAAAATTCAAACAGGTCAGCGCTAGCCTAACGCAGGTCTTCGATGTGCAACCAACGCCTATCGATTCGGCTGCATTGGCCACACCCGACCAAGGGCCTGATTTTTTCAGCCCGCTCTCACCAAGCCAATTGAACGCCGCCGCCGATGTCGCCCCGGATGGCGCCGAGCGCTTGCAGCAGCAGGCCGCGTTGCTCGATATTCAACAGCAGCTGAAACAGCAATTCGCCCCACTGATCGAACAGCAGCTGTTCAGTGTCAGCGGCAGTGAGGCCTGGATGGAGATTCAGATCGCCGACTCGATCACCTTTTCACCGGGCTCGGCCAAAATTACCAACAACGCCGAAGCGATGCTCTATGAGGTTGGCAAGATCTTAGCCGAGCTGCATCTGCCGGTCGCCGTGGAAGGGTACAGCCTGCGTCAGGAGAGCAGTACGTCGCTTGGCAGTTGGCAGTTGTCGGCGCAGCGGGCAATCAACGTCTTAAGCTATTTACAGCGCGCTGGCATCCAGGGGCAGCGTTTGTCTGCCACGGCCTTTGGCCACTATCAAGCCAGCCATGCGGGTGCGCGGCCGCAGCAGGGCACCCTGTCTATCCTAGTGGCCGGCTTTGGTGCCAGTGTTCGTTCGGCAGGATCCTAGAGAGGCATAAACATGCAGGTTTGGTCTATTGCGAATCAGAAGGGTGGGGTCGGCAAAACCACCACGGTGGTGTCATTGGGGGCGCTGTTGGCCGAGCAAGGCCATCGAGTGCTGCTGCTCGATCTCGATCCCCAAGGTTCCTTGACCAGTTATTTTGGTTTCAATCCGGATGAGATCGAACAGAGCGCTTTCGATCTGTTTATGCATCCTGGCCAGCCATCCGCACAACTCCATGCCGATATTATTGTCGCAACCTCGGTCCCGGGTATGAAAATGATACCCGCCTCGACCGCCTTAGCGACCTTGGAACGCAATATCAGCCAGCAGGACGGCATGGGCCTGATCGTGTCCAAAACGCTCGCCACCCTATGGGATGATTTTGATTACGCGCTGATCGACACTCCGCCGCTGTTAGGTTTTCTGTTGATCAATTCGCTCGCGGCTTGCAAGAAGCTGTTGGTGCCGGTGCAAACCGAGTTTTTAGCGCTCAAGGGCTTGGAGCGTATGGTGCATACCATTCAAATGGTGACTCGATCGCAGCGTCGTGAACTGGATTATCTGGTTATCCCGACTATGTTTGACCGCCGCACGCAAGCCTCGATTAAAAGTCTGAAAACGCTCAAAGTGCAGCATCAGGGCCATATCTGGGATTTGGCGATCCCAGTTGATACCAAATTACGCGACGCCAGTCGAGCCGGCAAGGCCATTAGTCAGGTCGATGGCGCCAGTCGCGGTGCCAGGGCCTACGGCAGTCTGTTAAAAACACTCGGGCAGAGCCGATGAGGGCAAAGCGCAATCGCTCTGCGCGTCGGGTACTCGATGCCTATATCGACACCTTGCTGGCCGAGCCCCCCAGACCCGCCGTGCACGACCTGCGCGAGTTGACCCTGGCGCAGGTAACCCACGGCCATGAGATGATCTGCCTGTGGCGCAAACCGCTCAATAATGCTCAGGCGCTGTGTATTGAGCTGATGCTCTTGGCGCATATCCAAAAACTATCCCAGTCTCGGCTCCGGGATCTGTTGTGGCTGAGTGTCTGCCGCGATCACCAAACCCGGTCGGCGCATGGCCGATAATTGCGCCGGCTCAGCCCGCACCCAGACTGCACCAAGCACCACTGCACGCGTGTTGACGGCCTACTTGGATGCCCTGTTGCACGATGCCACCGCGATTGATCCGGAGCGCACGGGGTATCAAAATCTGGCTCGGCAAGTCGGTGCGGGCGGAGCGACCTCGGTCCCCAGCGCAACGCAGCCGCAGCCTGAGATCGCGCTGTCGAGCGCCGCGGCGCCGCTCTTCGATTGGCCGAGCAGGGGCCAACCGGCTTGGGCGCGGCAACGCTTCGATTGCCTGGTTTTTACCGTCAATGGACTAAAATTGGCGGTACCCCTGCGGATGCTGAGCACCATTTATACCGTGGATAAAAAGCTCACCCCTCTGTTTGATCAGCCCAGTTGGTTCCTGGGTCTGCTGCCAGGGCACCAGGGTCAATCGGTACGGGTGGTCGATACCGCCCTGATGGTTATGCCCGAGCGCAACCAACCCAAGACCAAGGCATGGGTGCGGTTCGCCATTGGAGTGCACGATTCCGATTGGGCCTTTGCGGCACAAGGCATTAAGGGCTCGATTTCCCTGGTCCCGGAAGCGGTCAAATGGCGCACTCAGCGGACCTCTCGGCCGTGGTTGGCGGGTACTGTTATTTCTGAGCTGTGTGCCCTGGTCGATCCGGATGCCTTTGAGCAGCTGGTGCGTGGTTAAGCGCCGGCGTGGCTTTATTGACCGCGGGCTGTCGGGAACTGAACTATAGTAAAAGCTCACCGAGTGGGAAACCGATCATGACCGCACAGACTGCCAACACGGACGACGACCCGATCCTGCAATGGGTCACCTTCCGCCTGGAACAAGAAACCTATGGCATTAACGTCATGCAGGTGCGTGAAGTGCTGCGCCACAGTGAGATCGCGCCAGTGCCCGGCGCACCAGCCTACGTGATCGGTATCATCAATCTGCGCGGCAATGTTGTCACCGTGGTCGATACCCGAGAGCGGTTTGGCCTGCGGTCAACCGAGATTAGCGACAGCACCCGTATTGTGATTTTGGAAACCGAGGCCCAGGTCGTTGGCATCCTAGTCGACGCGGTGGCCGAGGTGGTGTACCTGCGCCAGTCTGAAATTGAACCGGCGCCGAATGTTGGCAACTCTGAGAATGCCCGTTACATTCAGGGCGTCAGCCATAAGAATGACAGACTGTTGATCCTGATCGCGATTAAAAACCTTTTAAACGACCATGAATGGGCAGAATTGTCCGACCTCTAGATGATGGCGTAATTTTTGCTAGTATGTCACATTAGTGTCAATAATTTGGAGTGACGAGACTTATGGGTCAATTTGTCGGGTTAGAATTTACAGTGTTAGAGCAGGGCCTCATCGTCGGTATGGTTCTCTTGGTCAGTTTGGTGGTCATTACCTGGCGCCGGCTCGCGCGGCTTGAAGCCCGTTTTGTGCTCAGTCAAGCGCAGTCAGTGCGTGAACTGAAGATGCTTAATCAGAGCGCCATCGGTGTGGGGCGACGTTTGGCCGGCATCGAGAAAAATTTAAAAAAGTCTTCGAACGTCTCTAGCTTTGCAGAGGCACAGGATTTAAAACAGTCGACTGTACACCGCTTTGCTGACGTGCAAAAAGCCGTTACCAATGCACCCCAGCCGGAAGCGCCCGTAGCTAAGGAAAGTACTCTCGGTCTCACCACGCGCGCGGAACAAGCCCTATCATCATGGATAAACGAACACAAAAGCGCCTAATTCCGACCGTCGCGCTGTTCCTGGCGCTGACGGGCGCGAGCGTTTGCCTGCCGGCCTATGCCGCACAGCAGGATCCGTTCGAGCCTGTTAATCGGGTGGTATTTAAATTCAATGACTTCCTCGACAGCTGGCTTTTGCGGCCCACCGCAGTGGTTTATCACGCGCTATTGCCCAGCTTTGCCGAAAATGGCGTACGCAATTTCGTGGGCAATCTCGGTGAGATTCGCAACACCGTGCACAACGGTTTGCAAGGCAAGGCCGGGGCTGCTTTGCAATCAGCCGAACGGCTGCTGATCAACTCGACCGTCGGCATCGGTGGCCTGTTCGATGTCGCCAGCAAACTGGGCATTCCCGTGCAGCGCGAAGACCTGGGTCAGACCCTTGGCGTTTGGGGGTTCAACAGCGGGGCCTATCTGGTGTTGCCCTTGGTCGGGCCGAGCTCAGTACGCGATGGCCTAGGCGTTGTGGTTGATCCCTTGCTGAGCCCCTTGCTCCAGCTGTCGATCAACAATGGCCCGCGTATCGGCATAACCGTGCTCGCTGGTGTGCAGACCCGTGCCGATCTATTGGCCGCAGAGAGCCTATTGATGGGCGATGCCTATAGCCAATATCGACAGGTGTATCTATCAAAGCGGGACTATGATGTTCAGGATGGAATCCTTGATGGCGACGCTTTTCTCGATCAGGGAGAGGATTTCTCCTCCGATGACGGCACCTTTGTGGATGAAGACTTCTAGGGCCAACCGGGCCCAATGCCGGCCCGAATGGGGCGGGTCGAAGCCACCGCGCAACACCTCCCTCTCTGCCAACTTGGCACGCCCGGCGCCTGAGCGCATGCATTAGGTAAACCTTAAGCGCACCCACGCGCGTGATTCTATGCGAACTCTGACCTGTAACGGTTGCGTTCTGAACGCAGTATGGCTAACTTGAAGGTCTATCTCTGCAGGCCGATCAAATTATGGCACTAAACGACGCGACGCTATTAATCGTCGAAGATGAAAAAGCCGTACGCGACTCCATCGTCGCTTATCTTGAGGACAGTGGCTACCGCATTTTAGAGGCGGCCAATGGCACCGAAGGCCTGGCCGTATTCGAACGGGAGCGCCCTGATCTGGTTATTTGTGATCTGCGCATGCCCGGCATGGACGGCATCTCGCTGCTCAATTGCATTATGGAAGCGACCGACGAGGTGCCGGTGATCGTGGTATCGGGCGCCGGCGTGATGACCGACGTGGTAGAGGCGCTGCGCCTGGGTGCGGCCGATTATTTGATGAAGCCGGTGGTCGATCTCAGTGTGTTAGAGCATTCGGTCGAGCGCGCCTTGGAGCGGGCGCTGTTATTTAAGGAAAACTATCTCTATCGGCAAGAGTTGGAGCAGCGTAATCAACAGCTGCAAGACCACGTCGATCGCTTAAAACTCGATCTGCAAGCCGGCCGGGCCGTGCAGCAGCGGCTCTTACCGACCTTTGAGTTGACCCAAGGGGATTACCATGTGCGCCATGATATGGAGCCTTCTACCTACCTGAGTGGCGACCTGGTCGACTATTTCGAGTTGGGGCCAAACCAGCTGGTGTTCTATATCGCCGATGTCTCCGGCCACGGCGCCAGTTCCGCGCTTATTACCCTATTGATTAAAACTCAGATCGATCGCTATCGCGACGAGTTGGAAAACGACACCTCCGATATAGTGACCAATCCGGGCCAGCTGCTGCGGCAAATCAACTTGGAATTATTGAAAACTCAGACCCATAAACACGCCACCATGTTCTATGGCATCATCAATACCCTCGAGGACCGAATGGATTACGCCCTGGCCGCGCACTTCCCGGCACCGATCCTCTGCTTTGAGTCGGAATGTCGCACCATAGAGCCGGAAAGCCTGGCAGTCGGTTTATTTGACGATGCCTCCTATGTCACCCGCCATATGGACTTGAAAGGGTTCAAACAATTGACGCTGTTGTCCGATGGCATCTTTGAATTGATGAGCGAATCGACTTTAGCGCAAAAAGAAGCACGATTGCTTGAGTTAGGCGCAGACCGGTCTCATACTATGCATGAGTACCTCGCACAGAAGCGTGAAAACGGTCAAACCGCAGACGCTCCGGACGATATTACTGTTTTAACGGTTGAAAAATCGTAACCAAGGTTGAATGTCATGAACAACGGTCGTGTCCTGATGGCAAACCATCAAGGAAGATATGTCATCAAGCTGACAGGCGATGTCAGGATGGCTTTGTGTACGACGATAGATTCGTGCCTGAACACCATGGTTCATGATAATGCGTTCGAATCGGTTACCGTCGATTTGACCGAAGCCGAGGGCATCGACAGCACCAGCTTGGGTCTGCTGGCCAAGATATCGCGCGTGGCCACACCGAAGATGGGTCAAATTCCATTGCTTATCTCCAGCCATGCCGATATTACCCGGATAGTCGAGTCGATGGGTTTTCGAGATCGAGTCTACACCATGATTACCCAGCAAGATTTAACCGACGCCTCATCGTTACAGGAAGCCGACCTGGTGCCCTTGGACGAATCGACCGCGCGTGCACGCGTTCTGGAAGCGCACAAGATACTGATGTCACTCAACGAAAATAACCGCCGGGCCTTCAAGGATCTGGTTGAGTGTATTGAAAACCAAATTAATTAAGGACACCGAGTGACTCAACTGACCTCAAGTAAGGTAACGGTATTGGGGGGCGGGAGTTTTGGCACGGCCGTTGCCAATATAGCCGCGCTGAACCACCATCCGGTGACCCTCTGGATGCGCAGTGAAAAGCAGGCCGACGATATACTGCAAAATCGGCAAAATTCCCGCTACCTGCCCGGATATCGCTTAGTCGATAACCTCACCCCGTCGCTCGATCTGGAATCCGCTGTGCGCGATGCACACTATGTCTTTGTCGCCGTGCCGAGTAAGGCCTTTCGCGCCGTGGTTGAGGAAACCGTGCAGTATTTGCCCGCCAACGCCCGTCTGATCAGCCTGACCAAAGGGATTGAACCCACCAGCTTTAAATTGATGAGCCAAATCCTGCACGATCTAGCGCCGAAGCATGATGTCGGCGTGATTTCAGGGCCTAATCTGGCCAAGGAAATAGCCGACAATCAAATTTCGGCAACCGTTATAGCCTCCTATAGCCAAGCCCTGCGTCAGGAAGTTCAGCAGCTGCTCAGTTGCCCGTCCTTTCGGGTCTATGGCAACCCGGATATCTATGGGGTTGAGATGGCCGGGGCACTGAAAAATATCTACGCCATTATTACTGGTTTGGCCGTTGCCTTGGGCATGGCCGAAAATACCCGTGCCGCCATTATCACCCGCTCACTCGCCGAAATGTCGCGTTTTGCCGTACGCTTGGGCGCCAACCCAATGACCTTTCTCGGCCTAGCCGGGGTGGGCGATCTGATTGTCACCTGTTCGTCGCAGTTGAGCCGCAACTACCGCGTTGGTTATTACATTGGCGAAGGTATGACGCTGAAACAGGCGATCAAGAAGATCGGTGAAACCGCCGAAGGCATCAACACCCTACGCATGGTGAACGAGAAGGCCGACGAATTAGGGGTTTATATGCCGCTGGTCAAAGGCCTCTATGCCATCATCTATCAAGACATGCCGGTGAAAGAAATTGCCAGTCGCCTGATGTCCGGTGACCTGGCCGAAGATGTTGAATTTATGTCCGTGGGCATGTGAGGAGCGTTATATGAAAAAGGAACAACGGGAACATCATCTGGTGCGGCTACCCTATATGCTGCTATTTTGGCTATTTTTACGCATGAGTCTAATGGTAACGGGCCTAATCAGCCTTATTCAATGGATCGTGCTCTGGTTTCAGGATGAGCCGATCGCCTCATTGGTGGCCTTCGCCAAACCTCTGAGCATCTTCCAGTCCCAGATTCTGGCCTATCTAACCTTCGCCAGTGATGACAAGGTTTATCCCTTCACCGACTGGCCCCGAGCCGACGACCAATAGTGCGGCTCTATCTAATGCGCCACGGTGAGGCGGAGCCTTATCGATTCGACGACGCTTCCCGGGCCCTGACGGTTACCGGCAAGGCCGCGGTGGCAAGCAAGTGTCGTTACTTGCCGGTGATTGATCTGCTCATCGTCAGCCCCTATCTACGAGCCTTACAAACCGCCGATACCCTGGTCGCCGAGGGTCTGGCCTTGCAGCGCCGCAGCGTCGACGACCAGCTATTACCCGACAGCGACCTCGATCCGATTCTGCTGTCGCTGATCGATCCGCGTTTGGAGACCCAGTTGATCATCGCGCACAATCCCCTGTTAACCCGATTGCTGCGCCACCTGTGCGGCGCCGACGCACGCGGTATTAATATGGATACCGCGGACCTTGCCTGCCTATTGGCCGACGAATTTCTCCCCGGCTTTGTGCAGCTTGAATGGATTCGCTAACGCACGCGCCGATTCACTTCGCCCACGCCAATGGTTTCCCCTCGGCCAGTTATCAGCTGTTGCTGCAGCAGTTGGGTGAGCGCCATCCGATCTATCAGATACCGCTTTTGGGTCACGACCCGAAATACCCGGTTGGCAATAACTGGAGTCAGCTCACGCACCAGCTGATTCACAGTATTGAAAGCCAAACTCAGCAGCCGGTAATCGGCATCGGTCATTCCTTGGGCGGCGCGCTTACCCTGTTGGCCGCCCTGCAACGACCTGAGCTGTTTCGGGCGGTGATCCTGCTCGATGTGCCGACCTTCAATCGCTTTGAATCCTTACTGATCCAGACGGCTAAGCTCACCGGCCTGATCAATCGCCTGTCGCCGGCCCATAAGACCAAGACCCGGCGTATCGAATGGGCCTCCATGGCCGAGGCGCGCGACTATTTTCGCAGCCGAGCCCTGTTCAGCGGCTTTCACCCACAGTGCCTAGAAGACTATTTGGCCTGTGCCTTGGCGGAAAATGAACAGGGGTCGGTCGATCTGACCTATCAATTGGCCGTTGAGCTGGCGGTGTATCGTACGCTGCCGCACGGCATGGTGCTCAAGCCGGGCATGTTAGCGGTTCCGGCGGGCGTTTTGGTCGGCCGGCAGAGCGACACGGTGCGCAAGCATCAATATCTGCGTATGAAGGATTATTTGGGCTTTACCAGCCTGCGTATGCCCGGCAGTCATATGTTCCCGCTCGAACATCCACTGGCAACGGCGGCCAATATCGGCACGCTGCTGCAACGCATGGCGGGCAGCCGATGACGCCCTTTAGTCTGCTCGATGGCGCCGTCCAAGGCGTCCGTTGGGGGCAGGGCCGCAAGGTCCTGGCATTGCACGGCCTGCTCGACAATGCGATGTCCTTTAGCGCCTTGGCGGAGCACCTGCCGGGCATCGAACTGTGGGCCATCGATCTGCCCGGACACGGCGAATCAGCCGATTTACCGGTTGCCGACGGACAGTTTGTCTTGTCCTGGTTGCCCAGGTTAGGGCAGGTGATCGATGCCTTGGACTGGCCGGAGACGATTATTCTCGGCCATTCCCTCGGTGCCATGCTGGGCCAGCTGTTAGCGGCGGTCGATCCCAGAATCAAGCTGCTGTTGTGCCTCGACGGTCTCGGGCCGGCCGCCTCAGCGCTGGCGGACAATTTTCAGCGCTTCGAACAACTCTATCAACAGCGCGGTCGGCTAATACCGACCCGCTACTATTCAAGCTTTGAACAGATTGTCCAATCGCGTCAGCGCGGCCAGTTTCCACTCTCACCCCAGGCGGCACAGCGACTGGCACAGCGAGCGATCGGCCAGAGCCCGGCCGGCTGGTATCATCGCTATGATCGGCGCCTGCGCCAAGCCAGTCTGTGGCGCTTATCGGAAGCTGAGATTCTCTACTGGCTGGCGCAAATCACCATCCCGGTTGAGCTACTGGTCTTTGCGATCGACACCTGGCCGGACCATCCTGCCCTGTTCAGCGACCGCCAGGCCGCCGTAGCGCAGTTATCGACCACCCTGATGCGCGGCTCACACCACCTGCATATGGAACACCCGGAACCGGTCGCACACTGGCTTTTGGCGCGATTACTTTAGAATTTCGGCTCGGGTCGTTATACTAGCGTCTTTTCCTGAAACCGACTGCAATATGACCCAAAATTCGTTATACGACTGGCCCGCCTTTACGGAATTGGCCCGTTTCACCACGCTGGCCGATTGGGTCCGTTTTTGTGCCAGCCAGATGGAGCGTGCCGAGTGCTTTTATGGCCACGGCTTCAGTCAACCTTGGCAGGAGGCCCGTCATCTGGTGGTGCGTGGTCTGCAGCTGGACTGGCACGTACCCGACAGCGCCTTGGCGGCCGTCCTACTAGAGACTGAGCGCGCGCTACTGTATCGCCTGATCGAGGACCGCTGCGTCAACAAGATTCCAACCGCCTATCTGCTCGAAGAGGCTTGGTTCTTTAATGAACCCTTTCGCGTCGATAATACGGTGCTGATCCCGCGCTCACCGATCGGCGAACTGATTAGCAACCGCTTTGCACCCTGGTTGACGAGCGAGCCGACGCACCTATTGGATCTGTGTACCGGCAGCGGATGCCTGGGCATTGCCATGGCGCGCACCTTTCCGGGCGCCCACGTCGATGTCAGCGATCTCAGCCCGGACGCGCTCAATATCGCCATTGAAAATATTGGCCTAAAAGATCTCGACTACCAGATCGATGCCTATGAAGGCGACCTGTTCGATGCCTTGCCGACGCGCCGCTACGACCTGATCATCAGCAATCCGCCCTATGTCGATGCCGAGGATATCGACCAGATGCCGGCCGAGTTCTTGCATGAACCTAGAATGGGCCTGGCCGCCGGTGACGACGGTCTGGATTTGGTGCGCAAAATTTTGGCCCAAGCGCCGGACTATCTCACCGCCGACGGCTGGTTAATCTGCGAAGTGGGTAACAGTGCCGCGGCACTGATTGCCGCCTTCCCCGAGGTCGCCTTTGAATGGCCCGACTTCAGTCAGGGTGGTCATGGTGTGCTGGTTGTTGCCAGCGCTGAGTTACAAAAAAACGCGGCCCGCTTTCGCTAGCGGGCCGTTTCGAGCGACCTTGCCAACGGCCTCTGTTGAGGCTTCGGCAGTGTCGCTGAACCGATCAACGATAAGAGTTTAATTATCCTATGTCTGGAAATACCTACGGTCGGCTCTTTACCCTGACCACCTTTGGCGAAAGCCATGGCGAAGCCCTCGGCGCCATCATCGACGGTTGTCCACCCGGCCTGACGCTCAGCGCAGCCGATTTGCAGCTGGATCTGGACCGCCGCAAGCCCGGCACCAGCAAGCACACCACTCAGCGCCGCGAAGCCGACGAGGTAAAGATCCTCTCTGGCCTATTCGAGGGTAAGACCACCGGCACCCCCATTGGCCTGTTGATCGAAAACACCGATCAGCGCAGTAAGGACTATGCCAATATTGCCGATACCTATCGGCCCTCGCACGCCGACTACGGCTATGACCAGAAATACGGTTTCCGAGATTATCGGGGCGGTGGGCGCAGTTCGGCGCGGGAAACCGCGATGCGGGTCGCAGCCGGAGCCATTGCCAAAAAATACCTCTACGAACAGTTTGGTGTCACCATTCAGGGCTACTTGAGCCAGTTGGGACCGATCAAATTGGCCTATAAAGACCCGTCGGCGATCCCAACCAATGTGTTTTTCTGTGCCGATGTCGACAAGTTAGACGAACTCGATGCTTACATGACGGAACTGCGGCGCCAGCAAGATTCAGTTGGCGCCGCGGTATCGGTCGTCGCCACGGGCATGGTGCCCGGTTGGGGCGAACCGATCTTCGACCGACTCGATGCGGAAATCGCTCATGCCATGATGAGCATCAATGCCGTCAAGGGTGTCGAGATAGGCGACGGCTTTGCCGTAGTCAGCCAGAAGGGTACCGAGCATCGGGATGAGATGAGCGTTGAAGGCTTCCTCTCTAACCACTCCGGCGGCGTACTCGGGGGTATCAGCACCGGTCAGGATCTATTGGTGACGATCGCGCTTAAGCCGACCTCGTCGATAACCACCCCCGGGCGCAGTATCAATCGCCAGGGTGAAAACATTGAGGTAGTCACCAAGGGTCGACACGACCCCTGTGTCGGCATTCGTGCCGTGCCGATCGCCGAGGCGATGTTGGCCTTGGTGCTGATGGATCATTGTTTACGGCACCGGGCGCAAAATGCCGGCGTGCAACCGCCGCTGCCGCCGATACCCGGACGCGTGGCCGACTAGGCCCACGCCGATACCCGGCCCTCAAGAGGCTTGGGCGTTCAGGCAGGTCTTGTCGGTTCGGCTCTGTCAGGCCGGGTTGCGGCTATAGAGTCGTATTGAGCCGAGCCAAGGCGTGCTGGCCACCAAGGCCCGGGCAGACGGTGCCAAGTGCCCGAGTTCAAGCCCCTGGGCAAAGAGCAATTCCACCTCGACCTGATTGTCCGTGTAATGCAGATATACCCGCTCAAAGCCGCTAATGCCAACCCGCTCCAATTCACTTAACAAGGCCTGGCGTTTGGGGTCGAGTTTGGTTTTCTTATCTGGGAAATCCGATTCAAAATCGATATGCAGGGTGACATCGGTGATCTCCGGATGCGCCTGTTTCAGCAATCGCATAGCAAAGTCATTGATTTGGTGGGCCTCCGACACCGATAGGGTGGGGGCCACCTGAATATGGGCATCGATCAACACATCGGTACCCATCAGGCGGCTGCGCAGCATATGGACATCGATAATATCGGTCACCGTGCCCAGGGTAGCTCGATAAGTCGTTTGTTGATCGACGGACACACCGCGGTCGATCAGATCTTGCATCGCATTCCAGGCCAGCTTAAAGCCCATATGGCCAATCAGCAGCGCCACCGCCAAGGCGGCTAAATATTCCACCAACGGCCAGCCGGCCAGCGAACAGCCAATGCCAATCAAGACGGCGACCGAAGACAGGCTGTCGGAGCGAGAATGCCAGGCATTGGCCTCCAGTAAAGCGGATCGGGTGAGCTTGGCGTACTTCAGGGTATAGTGGAACAGCGCTTCTTTGCTGATGATAGACACAGCCACCGCAATTAAGGCGATCCAATGTGGGGTCACCACCGTCCCGCGCCAGAGCGCGAGCAGGTTTTCGAGGCCGATGGCAACGGCCACCAGAATCAACACCATCCCCAAGATCACTGTACCCAGGGTTTCATAACGGGCATGGCCATAGGGGTGTTCCGCATCCGGACCGTGTTGTGCCAGCTTGCCGAGGATGAGGGCTAGGATGTCGGTGGCCAGATCACTCAGGCTGTGCAAGCCATCGGCGATCAGGCCGGGCGAGGCGACCAAGAAACCGATACTGAGTTTGGCTAGGGAGAGCACTGAATCGACCAGCGTGCAGACCCAGTTTACCCGGCCAATGGTCTTGAAACGTTGTTCGCGGCTTAGCTCAGTCATGGTGTTGTCGGATCTCATAGCGGTGGTTAGCGGGCTATTCTAACATCTCAAAGCGCGCGATGGTGCCAAACCCGCGCGCCTATTCCGGAACGTTGAGGTACTGGTTGTAAATGGCCGCCTGCGTGCGGTTAAAAATATTTAGTTTGCGAAATATCTCCGAGACATGGGTCTTGACGGTGGTCTCTTTAATATCGAGTTCATACGCGATCTGTTTGTTGAGCAGGCCGCGACTGATCAGACTGAGCACATGTTGCTGCTTGGGGGTCAGCGAAGCCAGCTTCTTCATAGCATCGATATCGTCATCTATATCCTGTGGGTCTTCAACACCTTCTAGAGAGAAATACCGTTCGCCCTTCAGTAGGCTGTTCAGGGCCGCAACCAGCGAGTCCAGCTCCATCGATTTAATCAGATACCCAACCGCCCCGGCCGACTTCACCTTACGCATGGTTTGGCTGGACTCATTAGCGGTCACCACGGCAATAGCGATCTCCGGATGCCGGGCGCGTAATTCGATCAACCCCATTAGACCAACGCAGTCGGGCATCTTTAAATCGAGTAAGATCAGATCGGTATCACCCGCTTCCGCCGCGATCAGGGTGTCGGCCAAGGATTGCACCTGTTGTATCTGGATCTTATGATCGGTTTGGGACAGGGCTTCGGACAAGGCCTGACGGAACAGCGGATGGTCATCGGCCACCAGAATATTGATTTGATCGGCAAAAGGATATGGGGTCATCTGTAGGTCCGGTGCAAGGGTGCAACAATGAAGGCCGACGCGGGTTCTAGAAGGGCTAGAGTGGCGTCAGGCTGCTAAACGAGTGTTAATGTTTTAACAAAAATACCGGACGAAAGGAAGGCTGTTGTAGCCAAGTGAGCGGCGGACGGCGTGCTTGGGCCATCATCCTTTAGCAGGATGTTGGCCTGGGTTGTCAGGGCGTGGCCGAGTCTGATCTCAAACGACCGTGCTGGTAAGCAGCCGCGTCGCAGTGGCTAAAAGTTGCCGCCGGTGACCTGCTCATTGCCGCATCCCTAAACCTGCGCCACCCAACCTTCCATCGTGCGGCTGGTTTGTTTGCCGGGCGCAGCGTAGGTATCGGACTGGCGTCCTAAACTGCTGACCATGGCCTGTTTGATTTGATTGCGGCGCAGCAACTCTTTGAGGATGGCCTCATTGGTTTTATTCAACGCTTGATTTTTAATCAGCGTGTTCTTGAGTGCGGTCCAATGATCGAGAACAGTCTCAGCCTCAGCGATGCCAAGCCGATACAGGTAGGCGCGCAACGCTCCATAGGTGGGTTCTATTTCCGATGCCGTGCAAAATTGAAGAATTGAACTCTGCAGGCCAGCCAACTGCTTAATGAGCAGTTCTTTTTGCGGCAACAGTAGATTTACGTCCTCGCGCAGGGTCGAGGTGAGGTGTTTGCGTTCATCCATAAGCAACACCCCGAACTCTTGAGCGGTGGCATTGGTTGCGCTAAGCGTTTCTTGAAACTGAATGAGTTGTCGAGCTGCCATAATCATTGCCTTCTGTCCGGACTGCTCGGGGCAATCCGTCGGCAATGGGCAGGTTGCTAGAGTCCTGCCTCAAAGCGACTGAATGCGGCCGCGAGCTTGTCATAATCGATCTTGTACTCACCATTGGTAATCGCGCTGCGAATGCGATCAATCTTTGCCTGATCGGTATCAGGCATCTGATGGACCTTGCTGACGACAGCCTCGAGCACACGACCACGATCGGAGAGTTCAACCACGTCTTCTCTTGAAGCATGATTCGTGCCATTGCCGCTTTTTGCGACTGTGGCTTGCTCTGCAGCATCATTCTTCTGTGGCTTGTTGGTCCCCAACGCATTCGTTGAAGGTCCGTTAACATTGATAGGCATTGCATTGTCCTCTGGACTTATACTCGTATGAACTAGTTAACGGCGGCAGTATTAAAAACTTTAGCCTTATTTTGAATTCTTTTTAGTTATTGGGCTAATGACCCTATTGGCCTTGGCCAGTCTGTAGCTGAATATCGGCTTTCCGCGTCGAGACCACGCCCTTGGCAATCACCCAGGCCCGGACCGTGGTCTGGGAATTTAGGTTCTTCAGCGGAATTTGATCCCCCAAGGCACCGTCTTTAAGCGCCTTGCCGGTTGTCGTGACCACCAGGCCGCCGCTGCCTGAGCGAATTGTGACCCAATCGCCTCGGGCGACCAAGGCTGGCGCCTTGACGATGTAAGGTGTAATGACTTGGCCGGCTTGAAGAGTGCGCTGCAGCAGATAGCCCTGCAAGCCCTCTACGTTATCGAAATAGCCCAGTCGCAGGGGCCCAATGTCCATCCGGCGCAGGGTCAATTGACTGCGGTCCAATGGTTTGTTGCGCGACAGCGGTGCGGCGCTGATGACCACCTCTTTAAACACCTGAATGCCGACAGACAGATAGAGCTGCCAGCGCGGGTCCGCACAGGCCGTTTTAACCGTGTTCTGACCCGCCTTCGGATAGCCACGCCATTCAAACTCCAATGCGCCGACACAGGCTGATGTCAGCAGGCTATTGGCGGGGAATTGCACGTCGATATTAATATCGTCGCGCGCAAAATTACTCAAACTGCTGTGTACGGTGGTATCAACATAGGCCTGGATCGTCTCGATGTTACTAGCCTGAACCGGCATGCTTAGCGCCAGCGCGACCGCCAGTCCAGAGGACCAACAGAGCAGGCCAGCTCGGGCGCGCTGGGTCCAATTTGTCGCGAGTCGATAAAATCGCCGTGCCAGGGGGTTGTTGCGCCCCAATAGCCGTCTATGCTTATTTTTCATTAAGAGTCAGTTTGCTGGCGTATGACCAGGTCAATGCAATTGTCATGCCTAGCGGCAGGGAGTTCTCTATGGCAGGCGTCATGGAAAGCGTCAATCAGCGTACCCAGCTGGTGGGCCAGAATCGGTTAGAGTTGCTGCTGTTTCGCCTCGACGGTGAGCAGACCTACGGCATTAATGTTTTCAAGGTCAAGGAGGTGCTGCAGTGCCCTGTCTTAACCAGCATCCCTGGCAGCAGCCCGGTGGTCTGTGGGGTAGCGCATATTCGGGGCGGCACCATTCCTATTTTAGACTTGAGTCTGGCGACGGGTAATGCGGCGATCAAAAATCGCCAAAATCGTTTTGTGATCATCACCGAATATAATATTCGCGTGCAAGGCTTCTTGGTTCACGGTGTCGAGCGCATCGTAAATATGAATTGGGAAGATATACAGCCGCCGCCTAAGGGCACCGGCCATGATCATTTTTTGACGGCGGTGACGCAGTATCAAGGGCAATTAGTTGAAATTATCGATGTTGAAAAGATATTGGCCGAGGTGTCACCGGTACCGGAGGATGTTTCTCAAGAGTTAATTAGTCAGGGTATGGCACTGCGTGCGCCGGAACTGGAAATTATGATCGTCGATGATTCGAAAATCGCCCGCAATCAAATCGTCAAAACGCTGCAGCGCATCGGCTTTAAGGTCGTGCAATTTAATGATGGCAGGCAAGCCTATGAGCATTTGGTGGCGTTGGTTGCCGACGGTATTCATCCCGCCGATCAATACCCGATACTGGTCTCCGATATCGAAATGCCCGAGATGGATGGCTATACCCTGACCGCCGAGATTCGCGCCAATCCGCATCTTAAAGATCTGTTTGTGGTCTTGCACACCTCATTGAGCGGTGTGTTTAACAAGGCCATGGTCAGTAAGGTCGGCGCCAACGACTTCTTAGCGAAATTTCAGCCCGATATGCTCGGTCAGTTGGTGCTCGAGCGGATAACCGGGTTGGGGCTGAAATTGCCGCCCACGGAGGGCGACGTCTGATCCATATGCGGGCACCAGATTCGCTCTTGGATTGAGCGGTTACACACTAAAGGGTTGGTTTTGCATGACAGACATGACCTCAGGTTATGATGAATTCTGTAGGTTTTTAGAACAGCACAGCGGTATTTTCTTGGGTGCCAGTAAGCAATATCTGGTAGCCAGTCGGCTGCGGCGCTTGATGGCCGAGCAAGGATTGACGAGCCTGAATGAGCTGACCAACAGGCTGCAGCTGATCACCCAGGTCAGGTTAAAAGCCCAGGTCATCGATGCCATGACCACCAACGAGACCCTCTGGTTTCGGGACGATCATCCGTTTCAGGTGCTCGAGCAAAAGTTGCTCCCGGAGTTCACCGACCGACTGGCGTCAAGGCGTTTGCGGGTCTGGTCTGCGGCCTGCTCGACCGGCCAAGAGCCGTATTCAATCGCGATGATCCTGAGCGAATACCGGCAACAGAATCGATTTTTCAGCGCCGGAGCGGACATCCTTGCGACCGATATTTCGCCAACCGCCCTGGCGCAAGCCCGATCAGGCGAGTACAGCACGCTGGCCATCGGTCGCGGTCTGGATCCGGTCAAGCTAAAGAAGCACTTCACCGAGCTCGGCAGTGGGCGCTTTAAGATAGACCCGATCATTGCCGCCGATATAAATTTTCGTGCCTTAAATTTGCAAGACAGCTACGCACTCCTAGGCCGTTTCGATCTGGTGTTTTGCCGCAACGTGCTGATCTATTTCAGCGCCGATTTTAAGCGCGACATTCTCACTCGAATCCACGCCACCCTTAACCCCGGTGGATACCTTCTGGTGGGGGCCTCTGAGTCGGTCCATGGCCTGTCCGACCTATACGAAATGGTGCATTGCCGGCCCGGCATCCTGTACAAGAAAATTTAGCCTCCGGGATCAATTCTGGGTCGTTTAGCGCCAAGCCGGCACCTCCTTGCCGCTTTGCTCGGCGCCTTGCCAGGCAAAACCAGAATTTCGACCTAAGTCATTGATAATAAACAGAATATTAAGTTGGCACTGCTATTGCTATATCTCTATTAAGAATCAGAAAGCGGCAATAGGGGAAAACAGATGTCAGCACTAGGCTTTGCAAATTCATTGGGTATTCACGATAACGCCTTGCTAGTGCGTTCGGAACGGTCCTCTATTTTGGCCAATAACTTGGCCAATGCCGATACCCCGGGCTTCAAGGCGCGGGACATAGACTTTAAGGCGATACTGGGCGGTGAAGCTCAGCGCCAGAGCAGTATGGCAATTACTCGGACCAGTAACCATCATATGGCAGGCCGGCATGCTGATAGCTGGGAGAGCCTCTATCGCAGCCCGCTGCAGCCCTCCATAGACGGCAACACGGTCGATGAAAACATCGAAAACACCGAATTCACCACCAATGCCATGGCCTATAACGCCAGCTTTGAGTTCTTGAACGGTAAGTTCAAAGGCTTAACCGGCGCACTGCGAGGAGATTAATAATGAGTCTAGGTAATATATTCGATATATCCGGCTCGGGCATGAATGCCCAGTCCATTCGCCTGAATACCACGGCGAGTAACCTGGCTAACGCCCAGAGCGTTAGTTCCAGTCTAGAAGAAACCTATCGCGCGCGTAAGCCGGTGTTTCAGAGTGTCCAGGCGCAACTGATGGATCGCAGTCGGATGCCCGGAAGCCTGATGCAGGGCAGTCATAACAACACGCTCGGTAATGGTGTAAAGGTGGCGGGTATCGTCGAAAAAGACGGGCCCTTAGAAGTGCGTTACGAACCCACTCATCCGTTCGCCGACGCAGATGGCTACGTCTATTATCCGAATGTCAGTGTGGTCGAAGAGATGGCCGATATGATGAGCGCATCGCGTAGCTTTACCGTGAACGTCGAGGTCTTTAATACGGCCAAGACGATGATGCAAAAAACCTTAACCATGGGTAAGTAGAGGCAGAGATATGGCTGATATAACCGGCGTAAATAATGCTCTGAGTCAATATGACATCACTGCCAAAAACCCAACGAGCGCCAAAACGAATGAATTGGGTAAAACCGAATTCTTAGAATTGATGATTGCCCAGTTGAACAATCAAAATCCGCTCGAGCCCCAGGACGACGCGGCCTTTATTGCCGAGCTGGCCCAGTTTTCCACGGTCGAGGGCATTCAAAGCATGAGTGACGGCTTTGGCGACCTGGCCGCATCCTATAAATCGTCTCAAGCTCTGCAAGCCAGTTCATTGGTGGGCGGCGCGGTCACGGTCAGCGGCAACGATGGCAGTGACCTGCGCATTGGTGAATTGGTCTTTGGTATTACCGAGCTTGAAGCCGGCACCGAAGGCCTGCATCTGCAGATTGAAGATCAATTCGGTCAGATCGTCGAAGACGTTGAATTGGGCTATCAGCCCAGTGGCCCGATGAACTTTAAGTGGGACGGCGCCAACCTGGAAGTGAATGGCGAGTTGGCCGACATCGACTACAGCAAATTCGGTGTCGATGAAAGCGGCAATATTATTCCGCACAACGAGGGTGAGTATACCTTCAGAGTTTTAGGCGATCTGTCCGGTCTGCAGCAGAGCTTCGAAACCAATATTTCGCGCCGGGTCGAGTCTGTGACCATCCTGGCCAGTAACGATATTCAATTAAATCTGGCTGGCGGCGGCACCGCATCGCTCGATCAGATTAAACAAATAAACGCCGTCTACTGAGCATCGCTCTAAACGCTCAACGGCAACAGCATGGCAGGTTATTCCCATTGCACCGGGGAATCCTCACCCCGTTCACCGGGGCCAGCATACACAGAGGTACCGAACGATGAGTTTCAGCTCAGGATTAAGCGGCGTCGCCGCCGCCAACAAAGACTTGGCCATTACCGGCAACAACATCGCGAATGCCAGCACCACCGGCTTTAAAGGCAGTCGCGCTGAGTTCGGTGATGCCTATACCAGCTCGTTTATTGGTATGGGTCAGGACCAGGTTGGATCCGGCGTGAACGTCAGCAATGTGGGTCAGAAATTTGATCAGGGTACCCTGACACAGACCAAGTCGGTGCTCGATTTGGCCATCGATGGCAATGGCTTTTTTGTCACCAAAGCGCCTAATGGCGACACCGGGTATACCCGATCGGGTATCTTCGGGGTCGACAAGGATGGGTATGTGGTCAACAATCAGGGCTCAGTCCTGCAAGGTTTTGGTGCCGATAAGAATGTCATCGTCGGCGGTATTTTAACCGATTTGCGCATTGATGCCGGTCACCAAGCTCCACGTGGCACCCACGCCATCGATGCCCAGATTAATGTCCCAGCCGGTGCTGTTGTTTTGCAGTCGTCTGGTCTTACTACACGCACCAACGGTCTCGCCGTTGGGGTGGCCCAGGTTGGGTCGGCCGTAAATGAAGTGACCACCCTGGAGGCTATTGGTTTTCCGACCACTGCGGGCACCCCCAGTCAGATCCTAGGCGGGCCCATTGGCTTTTCAGGTGTTGCAGCCGGCACTGGGATGACATTCCCTTGGCAGCCGACGGCTGTCGAGGCCGCCTACAGCTTAGACGTCAGCATTCAAGGGCTCAATATCAATGCCGGTACAGCGGCTTTAGTAGTCAATATTAAGCCCTTTTCGGATGCTATCGTTTATGACGATGTGAACGAATTGGTTGATTCCATCAATGCCACGATCGAGGGCGACTCGGAGCTGGCTGGTAAGATTCAGGCTGTTGTCCAGCCCAGTGGCGGCATTCGTTTTGAGGCCAAAGGTACCTATGCCACCGATGGCTCAAATATTTTATCGATTAGCGACAATGTTGGCGGTCTATTATCTAGCCGTGAATATCTGAATTTCGGCCAAACCAGTATCAGTTTTATTGGCAATGCCACCCCAGGACTTAGTATCGTTAATACCGACACCCCGACCCAGCTGACCAGCAGCCGAGATGTTTTGGCTATCGACTCGACTGTCCCAGGTTTCTTGGACGGCGCGGCGGGGATTGATTTGGATATGGTCTTTAATTTAACCGTAGAGGGCCAGGCTGGTCTCAATAACGTCACCGTGCGTGTACCCTCGACTACTAATACCGTGCCCGATGCGCAAGATGGCTGGGCCAGTATCGCCGATTTTGTGGCCGATCTGAATGCAGCTATCGGGGCACCCGGCGGTGTCAGTGGCGGCTTAGGCTTTCAATATGATGCCGCCATCGATCGGCTCAGCTTTACTGCCGATGGCGCTCGCGGTCCAAACCGGACAACGATCACCACAGTGGCGGGTCTCAATAGCAGCTCAGTATCGCTTGATGATTTGGGTTTTACCGCTAAGTCAGTACTCAGCCCTAATGTAGCCTTAGGCCAAGTTCGTAATGACAGTCTTCAGGTCGTGCTCAATGGTGTGGCGACGAACGTCACGTTGGCCTCGCCGGCGACCTATCCGGACGCCAGTGCGTTAGCATCCGCGGTTAATACCGGTCTGCAGACGGCCGGATTAGATACCCAGGTACATGCCTTTGCATCAGAGGGTATGCTGAACTTTGCGCGCATCGATGCCCAAGTTGCCGGTGACACGCTCGAAGTCAACGCCCTAGCCGGCCCCGGTGGCGTTGTATCGGCTGGCGCAGAACAGTATCTGGGACTCGATAGCGGAGCGCAAATAGACGACCCTATTGAGGTTACCGCTATCGCGGGCACCAATCTGTTTGCCAATAATGGCTCGCTCGATTTAACCAGCTATGCCGGCCAAGCCACCACAATTCAAGGCAATAACACTACCGAACTAACCTTCGCAGACCTGGTGCCGGGCGATACGACCGTGTTGAGCACTGCTATAGCGCTGCCTCTGGGCAATATAGCGACCGGTGAGGCCGTTGGTGCCGTGATGGCTTTTAGCATGACCATCGGCGCTGTAACCGACACCGTGAGCCTGGCGATCCCAGCCGGCGGCTGGACGGGCGCGACAGCCACAGATGACTTTTTAACCGATCTAGAAAGCGCTATCAATACGGCGCCGAATTTTCAAGCGGGTATCGGTACCGCTGCCGTCGCGGTCAGTCGGGACGCAGCCACGGGTTTTATTAGCATCGTTTCAGACGATGCTGGCATTGGCCCGGTTGAAATTAATATAGTCGACCAAACGGCGGCGGCGGCCGTCCCCTCTACGGTTACGCCAACAACTCTGGGCTTGGCGTCTGTGTCTTCTCCTGTGCCGACCCGGATCTTGGGGGCCGCAGATGTTGCCGCCACCAATATCTTGGAGATTACCGTGGATGGCGGGGTGAGCCAATTTCTGACTATTCCTGAAAATACCTACGCCTCCAGTACCGAGCTGGTCGCAACAATTAACGACCTAATTAACGCCAATCCAACGTTGTTTGGCCAGATCCAAGCATCGCAGATAAATGATCGTTTGGTTTTTGAGCGGACCGAAATTGCGGCCTATCCTATAGATATTGCCATCACCGGCAGTACGGATGCTTTGGCCACCTTCGGCCTGACCAGTAGCACCAAGATATCCGGTGAAGAACCGATTGATCGTACTAACTCGTTTCGAGTTAATTTAACAGTACCCTTGCCCGATGCCGACAACCGGTCGGGTTCTGTTGATGTTAGTCTGACGGAAAAAATTTATTCGATGAGCCAGTTAGCCGCGTCGATTAATCGGGAGTTAGCCGCAGTACCTGAGGCCGATTATATCGGTGTCAGTGCTGTTGTTGGTCGCGATGCAGACGATAACGAAGTCCTGCAGTTTGTCGCCAGCGTATCAGGCGAAGCCTCACAGGTTTCCATCTCGAATATCCAAGCCTCGGGTGGCGATCTGGATGTTAACGCGATCCATGCCCTACTACAGTCGGACGAATTTCAATCGGATCTGCTAACCATAGGCGAGCAAGGCAACACCAACGGTTACCCGGAACAGGCGGTCCTGCTCTACGATTCGAAAAACGACATTCGCACCAATCTGACCATCCCAGAAAGCAGTCAGGCGTCTGAAATCGCGGCGCAACTGTCTGCCCTGGACGGGGTGACGGCCACGGCGGAAACCGAAGTCCGCTTACTAGCGGCCGACTATGTCAATGGCGGGGGCATGGAATTCTTTGTTAACGGACAGATTATAGTTGCCGATGACCTTCAGGGCATCGTCGACGAAATTAATTCCTACTCCGGTACCTTGCTCAACAATATCGACGCCAGCCTGGACCCTGTTACCGGCGATGCGGTCATTATGTCCAGCATTGGTATCGATATATCCATCGCGATCGAGTCACTCACTTCGACCGATGGTGTCACCATTCAAGGCGCTAGTGGCACGCCGCCCCTTACGTTGGGGCGGGTGGTCGATGGTGACACCAATGCCCGAGTGGGTGGCTCTGTTGATATTATCCTAAATGAAGGCTTTACTCTGTCCGAGCCGGTTCCTCGGGTCGCGGGTCTATTTGGCGGTCTTACGTCGTCCAGTTTTAGCGATATCGTCATCAACGCTTTCGATCCGGATGATTCGAACACCTACAATGATACCGGCTCGTTAACCGCTTATGACTCACTCGGTAACCAGCATCAGGTACAGCTCTATTATGTCAAGGATCAGGGAGATCCAGAGCAACCGTTGGCGCTGAACAGTTGGACCGTCTACGCCCAGATTGATGGTGAAAACGTCGGCGACCCCGATCCGGCCTTACCCTTTCCGGAAAACAGTGTGCCTACCTTTGCCAGTTTTACGTTGAACTTCAACGCCGATGGTACGCTGAACGAGGGCAGTGCTGGTGATTTCCTAATCTCCAACTGGGATCCGATCGACGACGCAGGCATGTCTAATGGCGCCTATTCGTCACTGAATGTTGCCGAGGGTGGTATTCAACCCATACCCGATCCTAATCTGAACTCCAACTTCACCATCTCCTTTGGTGGCACGACCCAATACGGTGGCCCTTTTGCGCGCTATAACTTTCAACAGGATGGTTACAGCAGTGGCCGATTGAAGGATCTTGAAATTGACACCGATGGCACCGTATACGCCCGTTACACCAACGGCGAGTCGGAAGCCTTGGGTCAGGTCGCGCTGGCATCGTTCGCCAATATGGAAGGACTGACCGCGGTCGGGCAGACCACCTGGCAGGAAAGTTTCGAGTCTGGCGGCCCGACCATTGGGGTGGCCGGTACCGGATTATTGGGTACGGTTCAATCGGCGACCTTGGAGGACTCCACCGTGGACCTTTCGCAGCAGTTGGTGCATCTGATTATCGCCCAGCGTAACTATCAGGCCAGCGCCAAGACCATTGAGACGACTAACGCCGTCACTCAAACCATCATCAACCTCAGGTAAGCTCGGCTCACCGCCTAACGGCGTGTCTTCGCTCGTATTGGGTCCGCCAAGACCCAGCGCGAGCGGCTAACCCGCCAGACCAAAAAGCGGCAACACTGCGTCGATGTCGGTTGCCAACGGGACAGTCCTTGCCTGAATGCCGCCTTGTTTCAGAACCGCAGCGCCTGTATCGCCCCCACCTGCACGGCCCTCTAGGCCGGACTCGTCAGACTCAAACAAATAAAAACAAACCTGGCACAGCTTTCGCTTACTAGTCTTAGATACTCAGTTTAGTGGATCAAGACCATGGATCGTGCCGTATACATCGCCATGACTGGCGCGAAAAATAATATGCTGTCGCAAGCCTCGCATTCGAACAACTTGGCCAACGCCCGCACCTTCGCCTTCAAATCGGACTTTGCCCAAGCGCGCGCTATTCCGGTCTGGGGTGAGCATCATCCATCGCGAGCCTTTGCCCTGACCGAGCGACCCGCCTCCGATTTTAACGACGGCACCCTAATCGAAACTGGCAATGACCTGGACACGGCCCTAACCGGCGATGGTTTTTTCTCGGTTATCGATGTCCAAGGCCAGGAAGCCTATTCCCGGCGTGGCGATTTTTCGGTCAGTCCGTTAGGCGAACTGATCAATGGCATCGGCCAGTCGGTGATCGGGGAGGGCGGGCCGATCGTCTTGCCGCCCTATGAAAAGGTTGAGATCGCCGGCGATGGCATTATCTCGATTCGCCCGGCCGGTGCCGGCCCGGATGAGATGATTGCCATCGACGTGTTGAAGATGGTCAACCCAGATTTGCAAAATTTAGCCAAGGGCACCGACGGTTTGTTCCGGCCCCTGGCCGGCCCGGCGATCTTGCCCGGCGACCCAGTACTGACAGTGGTCTCCGGCTTTGTTGAGGCCAGCAACGTTAATCCGGTCTCCGAGCTCACCAACATACTGGCACTGAATCGGCAATATGAGACCCAGGTCAAGATGATGAAAACGGCCGAAGATATGTCGCGTGCCGCCGAACGAATTTTACAGCTGAGCTAAGCCCAGTATGACCGAATTAGGAAGAGGATTGCCGTTATGATGAAAGCACTGTGGGTCGGTAAGACCGGCCTAGAAGCTCAGGATATTGCTTTATCCACTATCTCCAACAACATGGCCAACGCCTCGACGACCGGCTTTAAAAAAGAGCGGGCCGTGTTTGAAGATTTGATCTACCAAATTCAGCGCCAGCCGGGTGCGCAAAGTTCGCAAAACACCCAGCTACCCTCGGGTTTGCAGCTCGGTACCGGGGTGCGCACCGTGGGTACGCAAAAGGTGTTTATGCAGGGCGACCTCAATACCACCGAACAGCCGCTCGATATGGCCATCAACGGGCGTGGCTTCTTTCAGGTCATGCTGCCCGACGGCAACATTTCCTATACCCGTGACGGCACCTTCCATATTGATGCCGACGGCAATATGGTCACCGCCAACGGTTACCTAGTAGAGCCCAATATCGTTATACCCGATCAGGCCAAGACCATCACGGTCGGCACCGACGGCATCGTCACCGCAGTCTCGGCCGGCGACAACGATCCGGTCGAAATTGGCAACATCGAGGTGGTCGATTTTGTCAACCCGGCCGGCCTCCAAGCCCTGGGCAATAACCTCTTTTTAGCCACCGCCGCCAGTGGCCAGGCCGCCGCGGGCGTGCCGAGCTTGGACGGCTTCGGGGCGATCATTCAGGGTGCTCTGGAAAACTCCAACGTCACCATCGTCGAGGAGATGGTCGATATGATCTCCACGCAGCGCGCCTATGAGATGAACTCCAAGGTGGTCAGCACAGCCGATCAAATGCTTGGCTTTATTACTCAGAATTTGTAAGGTCTGGGCGCTAGCGTCAGGCGATTTTGGCAGCACATGGTGCGCCACCGCAAGGGTCAGCAGGTCGGCCCTAAGATTATTTTTATGACTGATTTTAACAGGTAGGGCAGACCATGAACCGACACATATTTATATCGATGGCTTTGGCCGCCCTGATCTTATCGGGTTGTGGCACCATGCAAATCGCTGCCTTGCCAGAGGCCCCTAAGCCCGGCGACCCAGCCTTTGCGCCGGTGCCCTCGGACTCCCTGATTCCGCCCCCGAACAGCGGCGGTTCGCTGTTTGCTGATAGCTATGGCATGAGCCTGTATGGCGATAAAAAAGCGCGCAACGTGGGCGATATTATCACCGTCACCTTGGACGAGAGTACCCAGGGTAAGAAGTCATCGGCCTCCAAGACCAGCAAAAACTCCAGCGCCAGCCTGGGCGCACCGACCATCGCCGGCATTGGCCCGATCAATCAGCTAAGCGCCTCACTCGAGGGTGACCGATCCTTCTCCGGCAAAGGCGATGCCGACCAGTCGAACTCCTTAACCGGTAATATCACCGTCACCGTGTCCGAGGTTTTGCCGAACGGCATCTTGCGCGTGCGCGGCGAGAAGTGGATTACCCTCAATACCGGCTCGGAATTCATCCGTATTCAAGGCATGCTGCGCCCCGATGACATCAATCTTGACAATACCGTGTCCAGTGAAAAGCTTGCCGATGCCCGGATTGCTTACAGCGGCGCCGGTGCCGTGGCCAGCTCCAGTAAGCAGGGTTGGCTCAGTACCCTATTGAATTCCAGTATTATGCCGTTCTAAGGCCATAGGGCAGGTTCAAAGATAGCGCCAAACGACCCGATAGGACCGTATCGGGTTTTGTAGCATCTGCAGTTTGCCCCAGTTGCCGCAATAGCGGCCAGTGGGTGAGCCCGGCAGGCATGCAAAGCGGCCGAGATCGGCTGGTGCACTCGACTAATGGCCTGCCAATCAGGCGCCAACAAGACTCCGCCGAGCGATTCCGCAGAGGTGTCCGCCCTCTAGTAAGTGCGCTGCAGCCTTATCTGGCGGGGGTTCAGCCCCCCAGCGAGGCGATGCCGATCTCATGCACAGACCTAATTGGGGACTCAATCGAAACTCAGTTCAATTCTAGGCACATTTATTGCTCTTATTATTCCATACTCCGTAATAGTAACGAGATGACCGCCATGAAGCCTTTTTTGACCCTAATGTTCTGCCTGCTCAGCACCCTAGTGTGGGCCGACCGGATCAAGGATCTGTCCTCGGTACAGGGCGTGCGCAGCAATCAGCTAGTCGGCTATGGTTTGGTGGTGGGCTTGGACGGTACCGGCGATAAGTCGCCCTTTACCAACCAGACGTTCCGGAACATGATGGAACAGTTTGGCCTGACCATTCCGGAAGGCGAGGATCCTAAGCTGAAAAACGTCGCCGCGGTTAGCGTCTACGCCACCCTGCCGGCCTTTGCCAAGCCCGGCCAAGAGATCGATATCACCGTCTCCAGTATCGGCAACTCCTCCAGCCTGCGCGGTGGCAGCCTATTGCTAACCCCGTTGCGCGGTGCCGATGGCAAGACTTATGCGGTCGCCCAAGGCAGTCTGGTGGTCAGCGGCTTTGGCGCCGATGGCGAGGACGGGTCGTCGATTCAGGTGAATATTGAGAGCACCGGCCGCATTCCCAGTGGCGCCATCGTCGAGCGTTCGGTACCCAATGCCTTTTCCGACGGCGACCACCTTACCTTTAACCTGCATCGCTCCGATTTCACCACGGCGATGCGCATGGCTGAGGTCATTAATGAGCTACTCGGTCCCGATGCGGCCTACGCGGTCGATTCCACTTCGGTGCGGGTCACGGCCCCGCGCGATGCCAATCAGCGCGTTAGCTACTTGAGCGTGCTGGAAAATCTCGAAGTGAGCCCGGGTGAGGAGTCCGCCAAGGTCATTATCAATAGTCGGACCGGTACCATAGTGGTCGGCCAGCACGTGATGATCGAGCCGGTCGCGATCACCCACGGCAATCTAACGGTCACCATTGCCAACAGTTTGGCGGCGAGCCAGCCCAATGGATTGGCAGAAGGCGAGACCGTGGTCGTGCCAGCGACCGATGTGGCCGTGGATCAGGAGCTAAAGCCGATGTTTTTGTTCGGCCCAACGGTCACCCTGAACGATCTGGTCAATGCGGTGAATGCCGTCGGTGCTGCGCCGGGCGATCTGATGGCTATTCTCGAGGCGCTTAAGTCAGCCGGGGCCCTGAAGGCGGAGCTGATCGTTATTTAAGCTATGCAGGTCAATAAGGCCAACTTGGCACAATCCTTGATATAGATATGATAGCGCCGGTTTTGTTTCGCAAACCGGCAACACCTAGCCGGAGAAGCAGATGACTCAACAACTCGATGCCGCTTTTAACTACAACGATCTCAATGGCTTAAACGCCTTGAAGCAGGGTGCGCGTAAAGACGACCCTGAGGCGTTGAAGGCAGTAGCTCAACAGTTTGAGTCGATGTTCCTTGGCCTAATTATGAAGAGTATGCGCGACGCCACCGATGTCTTGGCATCGGATCTGGAAAACAGTTATCAAACCAAATTTTATCGCGATATGTCCGATCAACAGTTGTCGTTGTCGATGTCGCAGAGCGGGGGCTTCGGTCTGGCCGACGTGCTCTATGAGCAGATCAGCAAGGCACAACACCCGGTGGTCGAGGATATCTACAATGTTGATGTCAAAACTCTCGACCACTCTAATCGACCGATTCTTGAGCGCCTGCCAACCACGGCGCCGCGCGCTGCCCGAAGCGTGGCAAATGAGCCGTCACTCGCCACGATCTCGGTCGTCAGTTCTGTCCTGGCCGCCAATGAGCCGCAAGAACTGGGTGAGCCGCGCTTAAACGGCAAGTCCGCCCTGTTTGACTCGCCCGAGGCCTTTATCGCCAACCTGATGCCGCACGCCGAAAAGGCCGCCCAAAAGATCGGTTTAGACCCGCACATCTTGGTCGCCCAGGCCGCCTTGGAAACCGGTTGGGGCAAACATGTGATTGCCGATGGCGATGGCCAGTCCTCGCACAACCTATTTGGCATCAAGGCCGATCAGCGCTGGCAGGGCGAAACCGCCTCCACCACGACCCATGAATTTATCGACGGTCGGCAGATAACTATCAAAGCGCCTTTTCGCGCTTATCCGTCGATCGAAGACTCGTTCGACGATTATGTTCAGTTTGTCCAAGACTCGCCGCGTTATCAGGCCGCCTTGGCCGCCGATACCGGTGATGACTACCTGCAGGCTCTGCAAGATGCCGGTTACGCCACCGATCCCCAGTACGCCGAGAAAATCAGTCGCATCGCTAACAGCGACTGGTTTGCTAAGGCCTAAGGTAAAACGCTCATGAGTATGTTATCGACAGCTATTTCCGGATTATTGGTGCAACAAGAAGCGCTGAAAACCACCGGTCATAACATCAGCAACGTCAGCACGCCGGGCTATTCGCGTCAGGAAGTGGTGGTGGAAAGTCGTAACCCGCTATTCCGTGGCTTTGGCTATGTCGGCCAGGGCGCCGAGGTGTCTACCGTACGCCGTGTGCACGACCAATTTCTTACCAATCAACTGCGCGCTGACACCAGTAGCTTTCAGGGCTCGCAAGTCTATCGAGATGGGATTGAACAGGTCGATCGGCTGTTGGCGGATAATTCTACCGGGCTGCAACCCCAGATGGATCGCTATTTCGCCGCCCTTCAAGGTGCCGCAGACAACCCAAGCTACATCCCCTCTCGTGATGTAGTGCTGGGTGAGGCCAAGGGTTTGAGTGAACGCTTTGCAACCCTGTCGCACTATCTGAACACGCAGAATGAAAATTTGAATGGCCAATTACAAGTAGCTACCAGTCAAGTCAATACTATCAGCCAAGGTATTGCCGGTCTCAATGAAGAGATTGCCAATACCCGGGGCTCGGCGACGTCTGAGCCGCCCAACGATCTATTCGACAGGCGCGATGAGCTGGTCCGTCAACTATCCGAATTAGTTAATGTCGACGTGCTCGATGTTGACGGTGCCTTTAATATTAGCGTTGGAATGGGCCTGTCCCTGGTGGACGGCACCAGTGCCAACAGGCTCGAAACGGTGCCGGGTGAGAAGGACCCTAAACGCTATAGTATTCGTTTTGAAAGTAAGGTAAGCAGCTTCGATGTCACCGAGAAAATCAGTGGTGGTAAGATCGGTGGTTTAGTGGATTTCCGGGGGGAGGCCTTAGACAAGGCGATCAACTCTCTAGGTATTATCGCCGTGGCATTCGCTCAAGAAACCAATGCACAACAACAGTTGGGTATTGATCTGGACGGCCAGTTGGGCACCAATTTTTTTCAAGACATGAACGATCCTTTGTTGGCTTCAGAGCGGGTTCATGCCCATAGCTCTAACAGCCTACCGAACGATAGGTTGTTCAATGTTTACTTTACCGACTCTGGCGCCCTCACGACCAGCGAATACCAGCTCGCTTTGCCGGGGCCGGGCAGTGCCCGCTTCCAAGTGACACGCCTCGATGACGGTAAGGTGGTCTCGGAGGGGGCTCTGGTCGGGTCGTTCCCGCAGACCCTATCGTTTGACGGTTTAGACGTGGTACTGGAAGGCGGAACCTTTCAGCAGGGCGACGCCTTTACCATTGCGCCGCTGCGCTCTGCCGCACAAAATATGGACATCCTGCTGAAGGAGCCTGGTCAACTAGCTCTAGCCTTCCCCATTAAGGCCGAAACCAGTTTAAGCAATATGGGCAGTGGCTTTATCGACCAGGGAACCATGCTGAGCCGGGAGTCGGCCGCCTTTGCCAGCGACAGCGAATTGAACCCGCCGCTGGTGATCAAGTTCCTCAGCCCAACCCGTTACTCAATTTTTGACAATAGTGATCCTGGCAATCCGGTGTCCTTGAACCCGCCGCAAGAAAATATGGAATTTATTCCCGGCATTGCCAATACCCTCTTTACCAGTGACACCGCTGAAACCGCGCTGAGCAGTTGGCGTGCCCGGCCATCGTCGATTCCGGCCATTGGTATGGATGGGCCGTCTGTTGAACCTATCCCCAATGGCATCAATCCGGAGCGGTTCAGTTTTTATCAAACCGACCCGATCACGGGCAAGGAAACCCAGGTGCCGACCATCTCAACCCTTGCCTCGGCCAGTGCCAATGAAATTGTGACCCAGTTGAATCGGGTTAAGGGTGTCTCTGCGCGAGCCTATACCGAGGTGCAACTGACCAATTTTACCAATTCCGGGACCACATACAGCCCCGACATGCCTTTCGAGGTGTGGGTAGATGGCCATGAGGTTACTCAACTTGTCAGCAGTGCCAACCAAACAACATACCTGGACGGTTTTCCAGAGATCGTACCGGAAGACATGAATGCCAATTTCTTGGCCGACCGCATTAACAATCATGTTGATCTCATAAATCGGGGTGTGTCCGCCAAGAGTGATGGTGTGACCCTGACCATCATGGATGAAAACGGCAACGATATTTTATTGGAAATACGCGGTGACAAGGCACAATCGGTGATTTCCGGCGTACCGAGTTTACCCGGTAGCTTAGCAAACAACGCGGTGATCGATCCAGGCGACAGCATGTTGATTTCCAGCGGTGAGCGCTGGCCGTTTAGCGCGGTCAGTGGCGATACCCTAGGTCTGTTGAACAATGAAACCGGGTATAATTTTGAGCTCAACGGGCCCTATGTCTATCAGATGTATCTGC
The DNA here is from genome assembly GCF_982785585.1 of Reinekea sp. NCBI lineage: Bacteria > Pseudomonadati > Pseudomonadota > Gammaproteobacteria > Oceanospirillales > Saccharospirillaceae > Reinekea > Reinekea sp. The sequence goes on from NZ_CEYAVF010000008.1 coordinate 37,208, forward strand.
CTGACGGGCGCACCGGCACGGTTGATCTAACCGACAACTACACCGACTCCGATAGCCTAAAGGCGGATATTGAAACTCAGCTGAATCAGTTACTAAACAGTACTGGCCAGACCAAGGTGTTTATTACCGAAACGGGCACTATTGAATATCAGGTCTATAACTTGATGAACGGTCAGGGTAACCAAAACACTTCGCGTATGAACATCGGCGGCCAGGTGGACGTTGTTATGCAAGGGGGCACCCGCCTGATCACCGACCCCTTGGCAGGCAGTATTTTCAGCGGCCTGCCAGACGCCCAATCGACCTATATGGGTTATCAGTTTGAACTCGGTGGGCGGCCCGTAAGCGGTGATGAATTTATTATCAGATGGAACGACGATGGCGCATCCGATAACCGCAATGCGCTGCAATTGGTTGGTCTGGAAACCAAAGAGACAATGAGTATGAGTGATGGTGGCAACACCTTTACCGAAAGCTATAGCCAAACGGTGGCTAAAATAGCTACCCTAACCAGCCAGGCGCAAATACGTTCGGATACGGATCGGGCCGTATTAGAAGGCTCTCAAGCGGAAATTAGCAATGTGCAGGGGGTCAATCTCGACGAAGAGGCCGCCCGCCTGATCGAGTTTCAAGCCGCTTACAATGCCAATGCCAAGGTTATTTCCATTGCGCAGGAACTGTTCGATTCGCTCTTGGCTGCTGTATAGCATGGCTTGCCGCCTTTTTAAGATTGGGAGAAACTAGCATGGCCGATCGAATTTCAAGTTATTGGGTATTCAACCGCCCGGTAAACGACATGATGCGACTGCAAAGCAGTCTCAATCGTACGCAGGAACAGATAAGTTCCGGCCAGGGCATCTTGTCGCCGTCCGACGACCCAGTTGGTGCGGCCCGAGTCATGCAACTCGACCAGGAAATCGCTTTGGTGAGCCAATATGAGCGCAATATCACTCTGGTCACGGCTCGATTAGAGCAAGAGGAAGGTGTCTTGGCTGGCGTAACGTCCTCAATTCAGCGCATTCGAGAGTTAACCGTTCAGGCCGGTAACGCCGCCCTCTATTCCGATTCGGATCGGATCGCCATCGCCCAAGAAGTCAATTCGCGCGTGCAGGAGCTTTTTAATCTTACCAACAGTAAGGATGGCAGTGGCGAGTATCTGTTCTCTGGATTCGCCGGTGATAAGCAGAGTTTTGTTCAAAATCCCGGCGGTGGCTACCTCTACCAAGGCGACGAGGGCGTGCGCTATGTCCAGGTCAGTCGCAATTCTACGGTAGCGGCCAGTGACACCGGCAAGGACGCTTTTCTCGACATTCCCGCCAATGTACCGTCCTTTTACAGTTATGGAAACAGCCAAAATACTGGCCAGCCGCCGGGCGTGATTTCCCAAGGTATCACCGTTAATCAAGCGCAGTTGACGGATTTTTTCCCGGAAAATGCCGTGATCACCTTCGGCAATGAACTCGATATGGTGCCGCCGGGACCGAACATCACGGTGCGCAATAAATCCGACGGGCGCGTCATAGAAGGGATCGAGCAACGCGCCTATAAGAGTGGCGACTCGATCACCTTCGCCGGGATGAACGTGAGTATCAGTGGCAACCCAGCACCGGGCGACAAGTTTTTGGTCGACACCTCCGAGAAGCAGGGCCTATTGGTCACGGTGGAGAAACTGGCCTACGCCTTGGAGAATTTTAGCACCGCATCGGAATTCACGGCAGTTTACGATGAAGCCATCTTTAACAGTCTGGAAAATCTCGACGCGGCATTAGAAAATGTGTCTCAAGTACGTACACGTATTGGTGCTCGGATTAATACCACCGACAATATTGCCAATCAACATGCCGACAACAAGCTGGCGGCCCAAGATATTCGCTCGAGCATTGGTGATCTCGACTATGCAGAGGCCGTGAGTCGTTTGCAGATGGAAGAGTTTATTCTCAAGGCGGCACAGCAGACCTTTGCCACCGTCACTAAGATGAGTTTGTTCGACTTTATCCGTTAATGCTAGCCTTTAGTTGGCCTGGTCTTTGAATTTTTTGACTTGAGCCGACTGCAAAAAACTGGGGTCGCCCTGCTTGAGTTGTGCAACTAAATCCTGCTGGTGAGCCTCAAACAAGTGTTTGTTTTGCTGCAGAGAGCTTTGCCACTTGGCCATCATCTGCGCCAATGCCTGCTCTTCTTGTGCCGATCGTTCAGAGCTATCGGCCAGATGGGTGGTAAGCAAGCTCTGCCATTGGGCTAAGGCGTTGGGCAATTGGTTGGGCAACAGCCAGAGTGTATCGAACAGGGAATCGAGTTGTTTTAATGACAGCACAGGTTGGTCCTAGACGGTTTTGTTCCAGTGTATTCTTTTTTCAACCCATTTGGCAGATCTGCCACCTCAGCTTATGGATCTCGCCTCGTCCCACCAAGCCACCCCATTCGTGCCCAGTATCAGTAGGACTCATTCCTTCTTATAACCAAAAAAAAATTCTTTAGTCTATATTGATATAAAAGAATATCACTGGCCCGCCGTTACATAAGACATGAATGAGAAACATCGCTAAACCAGATCGCAATAGGGCGGTAGGGGGAAAAGCGAAGGAGATTTAAAATGCCACAAATTATTAACAGCAACATCGCATCGCTAACGGCGCAACGTCACCTGAACTCGTCTCAGAACGCGAACTCTACCGCCCTGGAACGTTTGTCATCCGGCCTGCGCATCAACGCTGCAAAGGACGATGCCGCCGGTCTGGCGATTTCCACCAAATTCGAATCGCAGATCAAGGGCTTAAATGTTGCCATCCGCAACGCGGGCGACGGTGTGTCTTTAACCCAAACTGCGGAAGGTGCACTCGGCACCATGACCGAAAATTTACAGCGTATGCGCGAATTGGCGGTCCAATCGTCTAACTCCACCAACTCTGATTCGGACCGGGTGGCACTGCAGGCTGAAGTTGCCCAGTTGATGTTGGAAGTAAAGCGGACCTCTGAAGAAACCAACTTCAACGGTCGTAACCTGTTAGATGGCTCATTTGACGGTACTTTCCAGATTGGGTCTAACGCCGGTAACACTGTTGGAATCGAAATTGCAGAGTTAACTATTGATCGGTTGGGCGCCAGCGCTCAGTCTGGTGTCAGTTCTATCGGCACTGATGCCGCTCTGGCGAATGGAGACTTGACCATTAATGGTGTTGCTATAAGCGGGTCAAAAAGTGGCGACGATCCGGCATCCTTTCAAGATGGTGATAGATCGGCAATTGCAAAAGCAGCTGCTATAAATGCCAAGTCTGATGAAACAGGTGTTAGGGCAGAGACCAGTAACAATGTCTCGACTGGTAGCGAAATGGTGGGTTTGGCTGGTGGTGTCACTACTTTCTTGCTCAACGGAGTTAGTCTTAATGCCACTACGTCATTAGACACGGCCGCAACCCGAGCGTCGATTACGGATACAATCAATAATGTCTCGACACAAACCGGAGTGACTGCAATTAATACTGGTAGCGACGCTGATGGTATCGAGCTGACCGCTTCGGACGGTCGGAATATAACTCTGTCATTCGACACTGGTGCTGCTGGTGCCAACTTAACTAATGCTAACTTTGCCTCGGCGACGGGCCTGATGGGCGGTCAGGTGGTGGACGCCACGACCGCTACTCTGTTTAGCAATACCGTTGAGGGCGGCTTCACGCTTATTGCCGATGGCGATACAAAGGAAATGGTTGTCGGCGGTGGCAACGGCACTGGACAGGGCAATATTGAAAATAGTGGTTTAGTTGCAGGAACCTATGCAAGAGCTATGGCAAGTTCAGTGTCAGATAGCGAATTTGAATCAACTAGTGGCACATTAATGGGTCTAGATGGCTCTTCTATTAATACTATTGGGGCGACCACCACCCTTGACATTGCTGGTGCAGTGGACATGACAGTTGTCCAAGGTACCACTAGTTTCTATGCCCAAAATACAGCAGGCAGTCCGCTTGGAGTTATTGCCACTGCATTAGCGGCAAGTGGTGCGGCGGTAAGCGCATGGGAAGATGTAAATTATACATACGATCATGTTTCAGGGGCTGTCGGCGGCACGATAGGATTCACCGCTGGCGGTGCTACCGTAATAGCCACCCTTGAGGCCGGGGATGGAAACGCAGAGCTCGCCCAAAAATTTAATGCTATTGCCGATGGTGGTTCGGGCTTGGAGATAAATGCCTCATTTAATGCGGTAACCGGTCTAATTGATATGAATATTAGAAACTATAGTAACACTGAGTTTTCAATGGTTTCTGACGCCATAGGTACAACTTATGACATAGCCACCACCAATATTGCAGTCGCGGGGGCTACCAACGTCGCACAAGTGATATCTGGCGATTTGGCTTGGGAATCCACCAATGGTGTTGATCTTACTGTCTCTCTAACAGATATCGCCGCCGGCGCGGATTTGCTTGCAGTCGGTCCGGTGATGACTACAACAGGCGGAACTGTAAATGGCCTTGATGCTGGTGACCTTGAAATAAACGGTGTGTCGATTGGTGCTGCGATACCAAGCACAGACAACGCCAGCGCAACCACTACGTCTACTGGAACCAGCATTATCTCTTCTTCAAAAGAGCGTAGCGGGATTGCAGTCGCCGCAGCAATTAATTTGGCCAGCGATGCCACGGGCGTAACAGCGACTGCGCAGCCAACAGTTCTCCATGGTGGCGATGGGACGAATGTCGACGCAACTGTATACGCAGTCAATGATACTGCTGGCTTGTTCCTTAACGGTGTCAGCTTGGGAACGGTAACACTGCAGGATGATGGCACAACAGCTGTCGACACTGACAAAGCCAGATTAGATGCTTTGACTATGATCAACGGTGCTTCAGGGCAAACCGGTGTGACGGCGACTGACAATGGCACGTCTCTTAGTTTGACGGCAGCAGATGGCCGGAATATATCGTTAGCGATAAACAACCCTAATACCCAAAACCCAGCCGTTAGTACCACCCTTCAGAAAGGTTCAAGCATTGGGGCGCTTATGGGATTGGACATGGCAGTGGACGGCATCGGCGAAGGTAACTTTACCGACTATGCGATTACTACAGGTGCCGTTGCACTTAACGGTACGGCCGAAGCTTATTTCTATGAGACTACATACTCCGGGGTTAAACTAGCTTCCGCATCGGCTATTACTATTTCTGCAGGCTCAAACGGTGCTGATGAAGTTGCTGCCCTAGGAATGACCGTCGGGATATACGGCAACGGAAGCGATGGTACGTTCTTGAAGGATGTTGATATTTCAACCTTTGAAGGCGCCCAGGCTGCGATAACAGCGCTCGACAATGCCCTGGATAGCATCTCTGCTCAACGGTCCGAACTCGGTGCCATGCAAAACCGATTTGAGTCGACGAGCACAAACCTGCAGGTGAACTCTGAAAACCTGTCGGCGGCTAACTCGCAAATTCGGGATGCGGATTTCGCAACCGAAACCGCCGAGTTGTCTCGTACCCAAGTATTGCAGCAGGCGGGTATCTCAATCCTTGCCCAAGCGAATCAACGACCACAGCAAGTGTTATCGCTGCTCGGTTAATAGGTAGGTCCGGTGACGCCCGCCGCGAGGCGGCCCAGCCGGATGCTAGCCCCCATTATTCTTCTAATGGTGGGGTAATCGATTAGAGTTTCGAGGTTTTTATGAATGAAATTAACCTACAATCCATGCAGACAGCGAAGAATATCGCGCCGAGCCAGAAAGTAGAAGTCAAGAGCAACACACCCAGAGATGCGGTGTTAACCGATGTCCGCCAGGCTGACATGCAGCAGGCCAAGAAAGCCAAAGACGGCCAGGCTGACAAGTCAAGCGACCAGAAAGCCCAGGTCCAAAAGGACGAAGTGATCAAGGCTGTCGCGCAACTCAATAGTTATGTTCAGGGTGCGGAACGAACCCTTGAGTTTCAGGTAGACGACGATTCCGGTCAAACGGTGGTGCGCGTGTACGACAAGGTCTCTGAAGAATTGATCCGTCAATTCCCAAATGAAGAAGCCTTAACGTTGGCCCAACGATTGAATCAAGACGAACCGTTGCTGCTGTTTAGCGCGCAAGTCTAGCCGTCTTAGGTCCTGTTAAAAAACCCATCTTGGTGGGTTTTTTTTTGCCTGTGACAAAACCGATTCCCCGAGGTGCGCTGTCTGGAGGGCGAGCCTCGGCGGTGGCCATGCACATGGCGACCGTGACGATACCTATCGCGCTGGTCGGGCTATCGATGCCACGACCCCGCACGCGCTTTTTAGGCCCCTAAACTAAAGTTTTCAACAAAGCCGCCGATACAGGGTTGAGCGTGAGAACCTATGCATATCCGCTTAAGTCTTGGTTTGGTTATTGCATTGTTTAGTGATTGATTGGGCATAGGTGACAAGATGGCAGGTATACAATCTCTCGGTGTAGGCTCTGGCCTGTTGACGTCTGAGTTGGTGGACCAGTTGGTGGCGGCAGATAGAGCGGTTAGCGATCTCCGCTTGGATTCAAAATCGGCACGGGTCGAGGCGAAAATTTCCGCTTTTGCGGAAGTGCGTACGGTAATGGACGGCCTGCAAACTAGTATCAGCAGTCTCGCCAAAGCCACGACCATTCAGAGCAATACCGCCAGCTCATCTCAGGAATCGGTCTTGACCGCTACAACTGCCAGTGGTGCCCAGCCTGGCACCTATCGCATCAAAGTCGATGCGGTGGCCCAAGCCCATTCTTTGGCCAGCAATCAATACAGCTCAGTGGACGATACCCTAGGTACCGGTACCCTGACCTTTAAATTTGGCACCACCAGCTATGATGCATCGGGTAACTATCAAAGCTTTAGCCAGGATGCCAGTATCGACCCAGGCGTGTTAACCATCAGCTCGGCCAACAACTCACTCGGCGGTGTGCGCGATGCCATCAATAATGGCAATTTTGGTGTGTCCGCATCAGTCGTCTTCGACGGTACCGGATATCGCTTACTAACGACCAGTGAGTCGACCGGTGCCGCCACATCGATGGAAATCACCGCTGTCGGCGACGCCGGGTTGCAGGCCTTGGCCTATAACAGCGCGCAGAATTCCAGTTCGAATATGACGCAAACCCAAGATGGAAAAGATGCGCTAATTCAGATTAATGGCTTGCCTGTCACAAGCGCCACAAATAGCCTGAACCAAGTGGTTAAGGGTGTCACCATCAACTTAACCGAAACCAACACCACGGCGCTGACCCTAACGGTTGCTCGAGATACTGCGGAAATCGGCGATAAGTTGGACGATTTTGTTACCAAATATAACGAATACAAAGACATTTATGATCAGTTGACCCAGTATAATTCGGCCGACAACCTGGGCGGAATTCTTTTGGGCGACAATGTGCTGCGGACTGTACATACCCAACTGCGCAGTGGCGTTAGCGATATCGTTTCTGGAGTCACCGGATCGAGCTACTCAACGCTGCTCGATTTAGGCATCACGACTGACCAAAATGATAATTATAATCTCACCTTCGATCGAACTGTGTTCGAAGCGGCTATGAAAGCAGACGCCCAAAGCGTCACCGGCCTGTTGGCCACCGATACGCAGACCAGCGATGCCCAAGTGAGCGTTGTTATCGTGGGCACTAATACCCAGCCGGGCACCTATGCGGTAGAGATTGATCAGGTGGCGACTCAGGGCAGCTTTACGGGCCTGACCAGCTCCGCTTTGGCCTTTGCAAGCGATGTCCAGATATCCGATGTCAACGATCAGTTTGCCATGACCGTGGATGGCACCACCAAAACCGTCACCTTGACCCAGGGCGCCTATAGCAGTGGCGACGACCTAGGACTGATGTTGCAGACCTCAATCAATCAGGCCTTTACCAGCCAGAACGTCACGGTCAGTTTTGATGATGCCGAGGACCGATTCAATATCGTCTCGAGCAAGTATGGCGCAAGTTCTGAAGTCTCCATGGGCGCTGGTGATCCACTGGTCGCCAACACGCTTGGCTTTACCAGTGCCGGCAGTGGTGAATATACCGGCAGCTCATTCAGTAACCTCAATGATATTGGCTTTGGTGCCAGTTCGTCACCCGGCACTCAGACGCTGACCGCCGCGCAGGGGGTTAACTTTGCCAGCAATCCGGCCAGCTTTACCATAACCCTGACCGGCACCGGCAGTGGCTTCGATAACACGGCGAAAGCCATCACTCTCAATCAAGATTGGTCCGATGTCTATGACACCAGTGGCAATGTAGTGACCGAGCGAGACCGCAGCGACGTCCTAACCTATATTCAAGGGCAACTGAACAACGCCTTCAGTCCTGGTTTAGTGACAGCTGAATTTAACAGCAGTGATCGCCTGGTGATGCGCACCAGCCCCGCCAGCGGCAGCGAGACCTTGACCATCTCCGCCAGCAGTGTAACCAACCTCAATTATTTGGGTATCGCCGATGGCGTGGGCACATCAGGTGTGGCCATCGCCGGTGCCAGCTTTGACTTGGCCTATAGCAATCGGCAAGGCAGTGTGACCGCAGCGTCGAGCATTGTTATTCCCGATGCGACCTATCAAACCGGCGCCGATCTGGCCACCGCCATCCAGGCTAAAATTAACGCCGACGCCAATATAGCAGCAGGTGCCCAGGGCGCGGCTACTGAAAAGGGTTCCCGCAGCCTGGCCGCCGCCATCGACTTTAGCTCCGATGAGGCGCAGTTTGGCTTTACCTTGAATGGTGAAGACTATCTCGTCACCGTAGACAGTGCCGATACCAGCCTAACCAATTTGCAGGCCATTCAGGCTGGTATCGACAGCACTACCGGTTCCGGTGGAACCTCCTTGAATGGGCTGGTGACCGCCAGCTTGGACAGTAACGGCCTGGTTCTGACGACGGCCGCCACCGGTTCTGGGCAAAGTTTGGCAATTACCAGCGATGGCATCGGTTCGAGCACCGCCGCCGGCACTCCCATTGACGGCGTCGCTTTATCGACCGGTAAAGACTTCAGCTCGAACCCGGCAACTGTGAGCCTGTTGGTCGACGGCATTGCCATCGCTATGACGATTAATGGCGATGGCACGACCGGCACCAATAATGGCGTCAGCAATCTGGCCATGATCCAAGAAGCGCTCGACACCGCGCTCACCGCAGCCGGGGGCGGTGGCGAATTTGCCGCGGGCGATGTGGTCGCACGGCTGAACACCTCAAACCAGGTGTATTTCGAGACGGTCAGTAAAAACGGCCTGCCGACCGAAACCACCTTTGGTGCGGACGCGTCGATCCAGATTAGCTCGGCCGATACCAACGCGGCGACCTATCTGGGCATCACGGCCGGGGCGCAAATTATCAATGGTTTAGACAGCTTTGGCCTCGACAAAGGCACGTATAGCGGTTTTGACTCGCTTAGCACCGTAACCTTTGTCCAGGACGCTACCGGCAAGGGCAGTTTTATTATTGCCTTCGACAACAGCACAGACGTGACCCTGTCGAATCTCTCGCTCGCCTCAACCGTTCAACTGGGCTTGTCTGCTGTCAATCAAAGCGGGACTGAAACGAACACAGGTCAGGATGTTGAAGGCTCTATCAATGGCCTCACCGCAACGGGGGTAGGGCAGTACCTGACCGCCGCCAACGGCAATGCCGCGGCGACAAATGGTTATATACTCGGCGGCCTCGCAGCCGATTTCTCGGTAGCGGAAGTGATCGATGGCACAAATAATACGCTGAAGGTGTTGATAGACGGCACCGAGTCGGGAACCATCACCCTGACTAGCGGCGCCTATGCCACTGGCGACGCCCTGGCCGCGGAACTGAAAACTCAGATTAATGCCGACACCCTGTTGTCTGCCGCAAGTCGAGGCGTTGACGTACAGTATGATGAGACGACCAACACCTTTGGTATTTTTTCAACCAGTACCGGCGCCAGTTCCACCGCAAAGGTGAGTGACATTACCACCGGAGGCATTAATATCTTTGGCCTTACGACCAGTACGACCGGCGTTTCCGGTAACGATGTTGCCGGGAGTCTGGATGCAGCCGCAGGCCTAATGTTAAGTATCGGTGGCACGCGCACGGGTGAGCGCGGAACGGTGACCTATGTGCAGGGCGCGATGTCAAAATTGGACGATCTGTTTAACAGTATCCTATTGAGTAAGGGCTTGCTCACGGTTAAGGAAGCCAAACTGGTAGAGGACCAAGCAGAAATAGTTGTTGCACGTACCGCCGTCGATGAGCGGGTGTCCGTCTATGAAGCTCGTTTACGATCACAGTTTCTGTTCAACGATAAGCTGATCAGTCGACTCAATAACGTCTCTGACTTCCTGACCCAGCAATTTGATGCCATGAACGGTTCGAACGACTAACGCCAATGATGATTGCCCCAGTGGCGGGACGCCTGTCGCGCTCTCCGTTCAGGAGTTCCGCTGCTAGACCCATTGTTAGGCCAGCCACGCCGCCGAAGGTGGCGTGCGCGGCGGGCAATCAGGCGTGGGCCTAATCGTCCATCGAGGTCGCACCGATCTTGTGGATCGACAGATCGGCCCCGTTATATTCTTCTTCCTGAGACAAGCGCAGCGGCGATATCTTATTGACCAGGCCGTAGACGATAAAGCCGCCAATCAGTGCCACGGCAATGCCGGCTAAGGAACCGATCAGTTGCGCCATAAAGCTAACGCCGCCCAAACCACCCAAGCTCTCCAGACCGAAGATACCGGCGGCTATGCCACCCCATAGGCCACACAAGCCGTGCAGGGGCCAGACACCGAGCACATCATCGAACTTTGTCAGGTTGTTCTGCGCCCAGGTGAAGATATAGACAAAGAGTCCGCCGGCAATGGCGCCGGTGATCAATGCGCCGATCGGATGCATCAGATCGGAGCCGGCACAGACCGCCACCAGACCCGCTAAGGGCCCGTTGTGAATAAAGCCCGGATCGTTTTTACCGACCACCAGGGCCAACAAAGTGCCCCCGACCATGGCCATCAAGCTGTTCACCGCGACCAGACCTGAAATCGCCTCGATCGTCTGCGCCGACATCACGTTAAAGCCAAACCAACCCACCGTGAGGATCCAGGCGCCGAGCGCTAAAAAAGGAATGTTCGAGGGCGCAAAGGCGACTAGGCGACCATTACGAAAGCGGCCATAGCGTGAGCCGAGCACATAGATGGCGGCAAAGGCAATCCAACCGCCGACCGCGTGCACCACAATGGAGCCGGCAAAGTCGTGGAAGGGTGCGCCAAAGGTATCGGCCAACCAAGCTTGATAACCGAAGTTGCCGTTCCAGATCAGGCCTTCAAAGAAGGGATAGACCAGCGCAACAATAAAGAACGAGGCCACCAAGAAGGGGTTGAAGCGCGCGCGTTCCGCAATGCCGCCCGATACGATGGCCGGAATGGCCGCTGCAAAGGTGAGCAGAAAGAAAAACTTAACCAGATCGTAGCCGTTGTTCGCGGTCAACTCGCTGGCGCTGGAAAAAAAGCTCGAACCGTAGGCCACCCAGTAACCGATAAAAAAGTAGGCGATGGTTGAAATGCCGAAGTCGGTGATGATCTTTACCAGGGCATTGACCTGATTCTTATGCCGGACGGTACCGACCTCTAAGAAGGCAAAGCCGGCGTGCATAAAGAGCACCATAATGGCGCCAAGCAAGATAAATAGGGTGTTGGTACCATTGACCAGGTTTTCGACTGCACTGTTTAGTATGTCCAAAAGAGCCTCTCTGCGAGCAGGTTACGCACCTTGGTGGTGCTGTTTTTGTTTAAAAAGGGGTTTCTGTTTAGAGACTATGCGAAATCTGTGCCGAATGGTTCAAAATGGTGGGGTTTGTGCGTATTCGTGGTGCAGCCGCGCGGTCGGGGCGGCTAATGGGCGACCCAAGGGTGCAATGGCCTTGGCGGCGTGCTCTAAGGCGCCTTCAATGGGTGCGTCAAAGGCGATAATGCTTCATATTGGTGCGAATGCGAATGCAATTGCAAAAGCGATTGCAAATGCGAAGTCGGCCGCACGCTAGAGACTGAGCACCGAATTGTCGGTGCCGTATTCCGGCACGCGTACATAGTCATCGGCGGCCCAATCATTAGCCCAGCAGGTGCCGTCGATCAGATAACGATATTGGTATTGTTGGCCGATCGGCAAATCCAGGTCGACCCGAAATTCGCCGGACTTCAGTTGCTTCAATTCCAGCGTCGTTTCGGCCCAGTTATTGAAGTCGCCCACCAGGGTGACCCGGTCCGCATTGGGGGCCGCGGCCTTGGGTAGGCTAAAGGTGCATTTGCAGATCGGCTTGGATTTAAGATACTTTTTCTTGACTGCCATGGGCTACTCCAAAGTGACACTTAATTGTCGGGGTGCGCCGCGTTGTGCCTGCCGGGCGCGTGAATGTCCGCGCCGGAGAGGGCACAGAGGTTAAATCCTCTTGAGTCTAGTCTATCTGAGCCATTTGTGTGGGCGATGCATCTACTCGGTCGCTCTGCTATGCTTTCCGGCTCATCCAGGGCTCATTCAGGGCGGATAAAGGTCCGCAGACAGACCGATGGGATGGCATACATCCGCCAACCCGCTAAAATTTATAGGGACCCTTGGGGTCATTTGCAGAGAGGGGGAATGCTCGTGTTGATATGGATTCTAGTCGGTGCCCTGGTGGGGCTGTTTTTACTCGGTCCGCGGACGTCGGTCCGCTTGTTTTGGCAGCCCCACAAGAGTCGGATCCAAAGTCCGAAGCCACCCGCGCAGCTGACCAGTGCCGATCTAAAGGCGTTACGCACGACCCTGATCCAACACGAGGCGGCGATCGAGCAGATCATCGACGGCGCTGAAAAAAAGATTATCTTCTCGGCCGAATCACGCCCAAAACGCACCGCGCTCTGTGTGCTCTATATTCACGGTTTCTCGGCGTCTCGGCAAGAAATCAGCCCCGTGCCGGAACAGGTCGCCCAAGCTCTGCACGCTAACTATTATGGTCTGCGTTTGACCGGGCACGGTATCGATAGTCCCGCTGGTGCGGCCTTAGGCCGGGCCAAGGCCAACGATTGGCTGTTCGATCTGATGGAGGCCTGGCAGGTGGCGCATCAGCTCGGTGAACGGGTGATCGTTATCGCTACCTCGACCGGTGCAACCCTGGCGACCTGGTTGGCGCAGCAGTCCTCGGTTATGCCTCATCTGGCGGCGCTGGTGATGATATCACCGAACTTCCAACCCAAACATTGGGCTATTCCGTTGTTTCTATGGCCTTGGGCGCAGCACTGGGTGTTCTTAGTGGCCGGTCGCGAGTACGGCTGGGAGCCGACCAATGAGGGCGGTAAAAAGTACTGGACCTACCGCTATCCGACCCTCGCCCTGCATCAGGTCGCGGCTCTGGTGAAGGCGGTGCGTGACTCACCGGTGGAGCAGATCGAGGTGCCGACGCTGTTTATCTATTCCGATTTCGATCAGGTGGTCAAGGCTCGCCACACCGATGCGCTGATGCGCCGGTGGGGGTCACCGATCAAGCATCGCATCTGCCCAGCGCCGATGGCGGGGGACAACAATCATGTGCTCACCGGCGCGATCGTGCGCCCCGACAGCACCGAGCGGGTCAGCGCCGATATCCTCAACTTTATTAAGGCTCTGCCGGCCAAGCTCTGAGCATGCGGTGGCGCGCGCTCGGCCGCGGGCTAAATCAGCCATTGCAGTGACTTGATCATCTGGTAAAATCCGCGCTCTGAATTGATCCGATCGGGTGTTCCGATCGGTAGCCCTGCATTTACGATGCAGTTTGCTGAGGTAACGATGAATAAATTTGTAGTCAGTGCGCTCTACCATTTCGTCCATCTGGACCAACCCGAGAGCCTGCGCGAGCCGCTCTTAGCCTTTCTTGAAGCCCATCAGATCCGCGGTACGCTGATTTTGGCCACAGAGGGTATTAACGGCACCGTCTCCGGCGCCCGCGCCTCGATCGATGCACTGTACGCCTGGTTCCAAGCGCAACCGGCCTTCGCCGCTATCCGCACCAAGGAATCCTTCCATCAGGAACAACCCTTTTACCGCACCAAGGTGAAGATTAAAAACGAAATCGTCACCATGGGCGTCGATAATATCGATCCACAAAAGATTGCCGGCACCTATGTTCAGGCCAAAGATTGGAACGCCCTGATCGCCGATCCGGAGGTGTTGGTGGTCGACACCCGCAACGACTACGAATACCAGATTGGCTCATTCGATGGCGCGGTCAATCCCAAGACCGACTCCTTCCGTGAATTCCCCGCCTATGTTAAACAAGAGCTGGATCCGGCCAAGCACAAAAAAGTGGCCATGTTTTGTACCGGTGGTATTCGCTGTGAAAAATCGACCGCCTATCTGAAGGCCCAGGGATTTGACGAGGTCTACCATTTGCAAGGCGGGATCCTTAAGTACCTTGAAGAGGTCGACGCGCAGGAGTCGCTATGGGCCGGTCAATGCTTTGTCTTTGATAATCGGGTATCGGTTGGCCATGGTCTGGAAGTGGGCGATTTCGAACTCTGTTACGCCTGCCGCAAGCCGCTCTCAAGTCAGGAGCGGCAACATGCCCATTATCAAAACGGACTCAGCTGCCATCACTGCTACGGTTCGGTCTCGGCGCAACAGAAGGCGCGGTTCGCCGAGCGCCAGCGTCAGATGCAGTTGGCCGAGAGCCGTGGCGAGCATCATATCGGCAGCGATGCGCGTGACAATATCGGCGCCCGACGGCGCGATAAAAATAGCTTCCGGGCCGACCAACGTCGCCTCGACCTGGCCCGCAACAAGGCTCAGGAGACACCGGAGAGCAGCCAGTGAAGGCTCGGCCGGAGCTCTTATCGCCGGCCGGCACACTGCGCAATATGCGCTATGCCTTCGCCTACGGCGCCGATGCCGTCTATGCCGGGCAACCGCGCTATGCCCTGCGCGTGCGCAACAACGACTTTAGCCTGGCCAACCTAAGCATCGGCATTGCCGAGGCCCACGCTCTAGGTAAACGCTTCTATGTGGCCAACAATATCGCACCGCACAACGCCAAGCTGAAAACCTATTTGCGCGATATCGAACCGGTTATCGCGATGCAACCCGATGCCCTGATTCTGTCCGATCCGGGCCTGATCATGCTGGTGCGCGATCGCTTTCCCGATCAGGTCATTCATCTCTCGGTCCAGGCCAATGTGGTCAACTATGCCGCCGCACAGTTCTGGCAGCGCCAAGGCATTGCCCGGATCATCCTCTCGCGTGAACTGTCATTGGCCGAAATCGGCGAATTTCGCCAGCAGTGTCCCGACCTGGAGCTGGAGACCTTTGTCCACGGTGCGCTCTGCATTGCCTACTCCGGGCGCTGTTTGCTGAGCGGTTACCTGAGTAAGCGCGATGCCAATCAGGGGGTCTGTACTAACAGCTGTCGTTGGCAGTACAACAATCATGCAGCTAAGGAAGACGATAGCGGAGGCTTTGTGCCGGTGGATCCGGACATTTGGACCCCGTCGGCCGACAAGATTGTCACGGATCGTCCGACCCTGGGCGTGGGTGCGCCGACGGACAACATCTTTTTGTTGGAAGAGCACACCCGACCCGGTGAGTTGATGCCGGCCTTCGAGGATGAACACGGCTCCTATATTCTGAATTCCAAAGACCTGCGCGCGATCCAACATGTTGCACAGCTGACCCAGATGGGGGTGCACAGCCTTAAAATCGAGGGCCGCACCAAGAGCCACTATTATGTTGCGCGCACGGCTCAGGCCTATCGACAAGCGATCGATGACGCCGTGGCCGGCAAGCCCTTCGATAAGAGGTTAATGAACCAGCTCGATAATCTGGCCAGCCGCGGATACACCGAAGGCTTTTATCGCCGCCATGTGCACGATGAAGCGCAAAACTACGAGCAGGGCCATTCGGTGGGCGTGCAGCAACAGTTTGTCGCCGAAGTCTATGAGCGCCAGGGTGAAGAGCTTTTTCTTGAGGTGAAAAATAACTTTGCCGTGGACGATTCACTCGAGCTGATGACCCCCGCGGGCAATCACACCTTCGCGCTGAAGCAGGTGACCAACCTGGCCACTGCGCGCGATATGACCGTGGTGCCGGGGGCCGGATATAAGGTGAAAATTAGCGTGCCCGCCGAGTGGGCTGCCGCCGCGCAGCCTTTCGGCTTGCTGATGAAGAACCTTAACCAGAGTCACTAGCGCCGGCGCACAATCGACGCCCGCTCTGTGATCAGAAACGTATGCCCACGGCGAGATAAGTGGCCGCCGGATGGCGGCCTGCTTCGATAAAGAGGGCGCGTTGGTTGACGTCGATATTAAGGCCGATTTCCACACCCAAACCA
Organism: Reinekea sp.; assembly: GCF_982785585.1. Taxonomy (NCBI): domain Bacteria; kingdom Pseudomonadati; phylum Pseudomonadota; class Gammaproteobacteria; order Oceanospirillales; family Saccharospirillaceae; genus Reinekea; species Reinekea sp. The sequence goes on from NZ_CEYAVF010000008.1 coordinate 53,452, forward strand.
AACCGGGGGTCGGCACCAAGGCTCAGCGCCGGACCCAGGCTGGCGTAGCCGCTGAGGCCTTGAGCCAAGCCAAATAAAAGCCCTGCTGAGACATCGACACCCAGTGCTAGCGTATCGCCCAAGCCAAAACCCAACTCCAACTCACCATAGGTCTGCCAGCCTTGGGCCGTGAGAAAGTCAATCTGCAGCGGGAAGCCGGTGGCCGCGATCAGCCCGAGGCGATCATAGCTGGCCAGCGCCACTTCGCGGCCGCGCTCACCAGCGGCCAGGCTATATGGGCTGGCGAGACAGAGGCCAGCCAGTATTAGGGTTGTTAGAGTCTTCATGATTCAGAGCCACCGTCAGATTAGGTAAAGGCATACTCTATGATAGCGTAATAATCCTGATGTTGGTCGAAGGAGCAGTCTGGAAAGTGCGCGTGATTGGGTGCATCGGGCCAGTAACCCGGTTCGAAACAAAAGGCGCCGTGCGGTTGATAGTGGCGGTCCTGATCGAAGGCCGTGCCGCCGAGGAAATTGCCGCTGTAAAATTGCAGGCCGGGCAGGGTAGATGAGCAGGTTAGGGTGCGCCCCGTTTGACTCGATCGTGCCGCCGCCAGGGGTTTCAGCTGCTGATCGTCGGCAAAACAGAAACAGTGGTCGTAGCCTCCGGCGCGGCGCAGGCGGGCATCCAGCAGAGGGGTTAAATCGGCCTGAATGGCACGCCACTGTTGCAGATCGAGCACCGTGTCGGCCACGTCGACGATCTCGCCGGTCGGCAAGGCCTGCGCATCGGACTCGAGAAATTGCGGCGCATGGATCTGAAACTCATGCGCCGCCAAGGACCCTGCCAGGCGGCCATTAAGATTGAAGTAGGCATGATTGCTCAGATTGAGAATGGTCGGACGGTCGGTTTGGGCGCTGTATTGGAAACAGACCCGATTGTCCTCGGTCAGGGTGATGCGCACCTGGACGTCGACATTGCCCGGATAACCGGCGCTGCCATGGGCGGAATGATGGCTAAAGGTCAGGGTCGGCAGGGTTGCGTCCGTCAGGCTGATCTGGCTGTCCCAGAGTTGCTCGGAAAAGCCCTGCTCGCCGCCATGGATATGGTGCGGGGGCAGGTTGATATCCAGCTGCACGGTGCCCCCGGACAAGGCAAAGCGGCCCTGACCAATACGATTGGCAAAGCGGCCCAGCGTACAGCCTAGGTAGGCCCGCTGAGCGATCAGCGCGGCAAGGGTGTCGCAGCCGAGCACCAGGCTGGGCTCGTCGTCGGCCCAGGTAAAGCCGATCCAGGCCGCGCCTAAGTTGGTGAAGGTCGCCTCCGCGCCGGCCTTATTGCGCAGCCGGTATTGTTTGATCACGCGGCCATCGGCGAGCGTGCCGAAAACCACTTCCGAAATACCCGCGGTCATGTCAATCTCACAAGGTTGTGAAGTAATCCACTATTGTGCCACAAAAGCGCCGTCCACCGCTTGGCATATATAGACCGTTTCATGCAGGCCAAAGGCTGCGTGATAGTGGTCGGCAACGTGTTCGATGATCTGCCCGGTCTGACTCTTATGCACCAGCGCCACCACGCAGCCGCCGAATCCGCCCCCGGTCATGCGTACGCCGCCCATGCCCGGGCTGAGCCGCTCTTGGATCAGCGCGACCAGACCGTCGATGGCGGGTACGGTGATTTCGAAGTCGTCGCGCATCGAGTTGTGCGAGGCTTGCATCAGTTCGCCGAGGCTGGCCCAGTCGCGGTTGGCCAGAGTGCTGGCGGCGAGTAGGGTGCGTTCGTTTTCGCTGATCACATGGCGGGCCCGGCGGTAAGTGATGGTGTCCATTTGATCGGCAAAACGGTCCAATAGAGCCAGGTCGGCATCGCGCAGATGGCTGATTTGCATGATCTTAGCGGCCGCCTGGCATTGCAGGCGGCGCGTGTTGTATTCACTGTCGACCAGACCGCGCCGGACATTGGAGTGAAAGATCAGAATATTAAAGTCAGGATCCAGGGGCACTGGCGTCGATGTCAGTTGTCGGCAATCGATCAGTAGGGCGTGATCGACCTCACCCCGGGCACTGATCAGTTGATCCATGATGCCGGTTTGCGCGCCGATAAACTCATTTTCCGCCTGTTGGCCGACTAGCGCCGCCTCGGTCGGATCGATGACGGCTTCGGACAGGGCCAGCAAAGTGCGAATGAGGACGATTTCCAGGGCAGCCGAAGAACTCAGGCCGGCGCCATAGGGCACGTCACCGACGATAGCTATATCCATGCCGACTAACCTGTAGCCTCGGTTTTGCAGCTGCTGGCAAACGGCACGGAGGTAGTTCGACCAGTTGAAGGGCTCGACACTGACCATGGGTGAATCGAGTGCTAGGGTGACGATTTCTTCATTGAAATTGACGGCACAGGCCCGGATTAGGTTGTCTGAGCGCTTGGCCGCGACGACCACGGTGCCGAAGTCGATGGCGGCGGGTAAGACATAACCGTCATTGTAATCGGTGTGTTCGCCGATCAGATTGACCCGGCCCGGGGCTCGAAAATCGTGGCTCGGGGCGTAGTCAAAATGACGCAAAAAGGCCTCGGAGGCTTGTTCGACCAGGTTCGCTGTGGTCACACTCATTGTTGGGCATCCTTGTAATAGGTATCACCGGCCTGTTGCAACTGATAGGCCGCCTGTTCGGGCGTGAGATCGCGCTGCGGTTCGGCCAGCATTTCGTAACCGACCATGAATTTTTTCACCGCGGCGCTGCGCAGGAGCGGCGGGTAGAAATGGGCATGCAGCTGCCAGGCGGGGTCGTCCAGTAGGGACGTCGGTGCACCGTGCCAGCCCATGGAATAGGGGAACGAGGTGGCAAAGAGATTGTCATAGCGCACGGTTAATTTTTTTAAGATCACCGCTAAGCTGGCGCGTTGACCGTCACTGAGCTGATGGAAGTGGCTGATCGGGTGCTTGGCCAGTAGGAGCGTCTCGAATGGCCAGGCCGCCCAATAGGGCACCACGACGATCCAGTCGGCATTTTCCACTACGGTGCGTTCACCGGCGGCGCTTTCTTTGTGCGCGTAATCGAGCAGCAACGACTTTTCGTGCTCAGCCCAATAGGCCTGTTGCTCTGTGCTTTCCTTGGCCGGTAGGGTGGGCACACTGGAATTGGCCCAAATCTGACCGTGCGGGTGAGGCTGAGAACAGCCCATGATGGCGCCCTTGTTTTCAAAGATTTGCACCCACTCGTAACGGCTGCGCAAGCCATTAAACTGCTCGATCCAGGTATCGATAAGCCTTTCGATATCGGCCAACGCCAGTTCTGGCAGTGATTTACTGTGATCCGGACTGAAGCAAACGACATGGGCTTCGCCGCGCTCAGCTTGGACTTGAAACAACGGGTCGGTGTTATCTGGGCTGTCGGGAATGTGCTTTTGCAAGGCGGCAAAGTCGTTTTCAAACACCAGGGTGTGGCCGTAATCGGGGTTACGCTCACCCGAAATGCGGACATTGCCCGGGCACAGGTAACAGTGCGGATCGTGGCTCGGTAAGGTCGGCGCGGTGACCAGTTCATTTTGCCCTTGCCAAGGCCGCTTGGCCCGATGGGGCGAGACCAGGACCCATTCCTGGGTCAGGACATTGAGGCGCTTATGGGGGTGTTCAGCAGGATCAAATGAATCAGTCGGCATCAGGGGGTCCTAGTATTTAATGGCATTGAGTTTAACGGATTTGAAAACGTTTTCAAACGCTTGAATCTTGTTTAATTCGCAAAAGGGGTTCAATATTTGACCTTCGGTTTCAGAAGTTGAGAATGTGGTGTGGTAAACATAAAGGATGTTGCGCGGGCTGCCGGGGTATCGGTGTCTACGGTGTCGCGGGTTATCAATAATTCGGCTTCGGTCATCCCTGAAAAAAGACAAGCGGTGTTAGCCGCAATGGACAACCTGAAATACCAACCCAACTCCTTGGCACGGGCCCTGGTAAACAGCCGTTCAGACTGTATTGGTCTGTTGGTGGGCGAGATCGATTCACCCTTTTTCGGCCAGTTGATGGCCGGGGTGCATCGTGTGGTGATGGCCGCCGGTAAGCACGTTATCGTTACCGCTGGATACCATCAGGCCGATCAAGAGCGCAGTGCGATTCGCTTTATGCAGGAACGGCGCTGTGATGGCCTGGTGATTCACTCCAAGGCCCTGCCGGATGCGGAAATCATCGAGCTGATCGAGCGTGGCGTGCCGGTGACCCTGGTTAATCGGCTGATTCCAGGTCATGAAGCACGCAGTGTCTACCTCGATAATGAGTTCGGCGCCTATCTGGCCACGCGACATCTGATCCGCAATGGCCACCAAAACATTGCCTATGTTGGCACCAATATCGCCATCGAAGACGGGCAAAGCCGGGTCGCGGGCTATCAACGCGCGCTGAGCGAAGCCGGTATCGAGTTGGATGAGCGCAAAATAGTCAAGGCCTTCCCCGATGAGGAGGGCGGCAACTACGCCATGTCTGAGGTTATGGCACGAGACTTGGGCATTACCGCGCTATTTGCCTATAACGACGCCATGGCCGCCGGAGCGGTCATGATGCTGCAGGACGCCGGCTGGCATGTGCCGCAACAGGTTTCGATCGTTGGCTTCGATGATGTCATCCTAGCCCGTATTATCAAGCCGCATCTGAGCACCATTCGTTACCCAGTCAATGAGATGGGCGCCTTAGCGGCCCAGCTGGTGCTGCACGAATTGGATCCCCGCTTTGAGATCAATGAACACCCACTGCGCTTTACTCCTCGCTTGATCGAGCGTCAATCGGTCCGCAATATCACCGACTAGCGCTCAGGCCAGGTGGCCTGATCCATTTGGAGTCTCGTTTACTCGATTAAATTCCTATCCCCCCGCTTTGCTGGCCTTCGATCCGATTGGGCTCGACTGCAAGTCCGATCTAACAGTGGATTTTGCTGTATTTGGCTCATATTTTAATGGATGCAGCTTAAAAAATCGGTTATTAAATTTGTATTGACCTTTTATTGGCCCCTATTACAGAGGATTATTTTTGCCTCGCTAGCCTATACTGCAAACCAAGCCAAGGCGCTTTTAACGACCCAAAAACAAGACCTAATATGGAGTTTGCTATGAAAATCGGTGTCCCTAAAGAAATTAAAAACCATGAGTATCGCGTAGGTCTGACACCGATGGCGGTTGTTGAGTTAAGCCATCGCGGTCACCAAGTGGCGATCCAGACGATGGCCGGCGACTCGATCGGTTTTTCGGATGCGCAGTATCGCGAGGCCGGTGCTCAGATCATCGACAGTGCGGCGGATCTGTTCGCCTGGGCGGAGATGATCGTTAAGGTAAAGGAGCCATTGGCCGCCGAACGCGCCTTGCTGACACCGAACCATACGCTCTTTACCTACCTGCATTTGGCGCCCGATACGGCGCAGACTCAAGATCTGATAAAGTCTGGCGCGGTCTGCATCGCCTATGAGACGGTGACCAATGCCTTGGGTCAGTTACCCTTGTTGGCACCGATGTCCGAAGTTGCGGGCCGCATGTCCATTCAGGCCGGTGCGCACTCACTGGAGAAAGCCCAGGGTGGCATGGGGCTGTTGCTCGGCGGCGTACCGGGTGTTGAGCCGGCGACCGTGGTCGTGATCGGTGCCGGTGTGGTCGGTCAGAATGCCGTGGCCATGGCCGTTGGCACCGGTGCCGATATAGTGGTCCTGGATAAAAGCCTGGAGACCTTGCGGTTACTCGATAAGCAATATGGCAACCGCATCAAAACCGTTTACTCGAGCAAAGACAGCCTGGAACGCCATGTGTTGAGCGCCGATCTGGTCATTGGTGCGGTACTGGTGCCCGGTGCGGCCGCACCGAAGCTGGTGACCCGAGACCTGATTAGCCGGATGAAAAAAGGCGCGGTGGTGGTCGATGTGGCGATCGATCAGGGCGGTTGTTTCGAAACCTCCAAAGCCACAACCCATGCCGAACCGACCTACGTGGTCGACGGCGTGGTGCACTATTGCGTCGCCAACATGCCCGGTGCCGTGGCTCGCACCTCGACCATGGCCTTGACCAATGCGACCTTGCCGTTCGTGCTCGCCTTGGCCAACAAGGGCGCCAAGCAGGCAATGTTAGACGACGCGCATCTGCTCAATGGTCTCAATGTGTGTCGCGGTCAAGTGACTTACAAGAGTGTTGCCGACGATCAAGGCCTGGCCTTTGTTGAGCCACGTTTGGCCGTTGCACAGCTCTAAGCACCTCCTCACGGTCTCACGACCGCCTCGCCCGGGACTGGGGCGTTACAGCCACCCAGCCCCCGGCGGTATTATTTTGCCCCGCCCTAACGATCACTTCCTGTTATCATTCCTGCTTTCACCATGACCTAATAAACTATGATCGGTGTTTTCGATTCAGGCGTCGGCGGCTTAACCGTGTTGTCCCAGATACGGGCGCAGCTGCCCGATAGCCCTATTCTCTACTTGGCCGACCAGGCCCACGCCCCCTATGGCGACTTGACCCAGGCACGCGTTATTGAGCGCAGTCGGCTGATCAGTCAATGGCTCCAGACGCAGGGGTGCACGCTGGTGGTCGTCGCCTGCAATACCGCGACTGCCTTGGCCATCGATGCCTTACGGGCCAGCTTTGACATACCGATCGTGGGCGTCGAGCCGGGCATTAAACCGGCGGCTATCCAGTCTTTGAGTCAGCGTATCGGCATTCTAGCTACCGCGAATACGGTGGCGTCGGACCGATACCTGCGCTTATTGGAACGCGTGTTACCGGATATTGACATCCTCAGCCAAGGCTGCGCCGGTTTGGCCGATGCCATCGAACAGCAGTCCGCCGACCTTGATCAGCTGTTACAGCGCTACTGTCAGCCCTTGATCGATCAGGGGGTCGATCAGATCGTTCTGGGTTGCACCCACTATCCATTGGTAAAAGAGCGCATCGCGCGCCTAGTGGGCCCCCAGGTGACCATAGTGGACACCAGTGGCGCCATTGCCCTAGAGGTGAAACGCCGTTACCCACAGGACCTGGCAGGGCCGCAAGTCGGCGCGCCGATTCGGCTCTACACGACCGGCTCGGCGGCTGAATTCGATCGCCTGGTGTGCGCCTATCCGTTGTTGGCCTGGTTGTCGGGTTTAGCCAGTCATGAGCTAAGCCTGCCAGAACGCGGCGGTCTTGTGGGCTGAGCGCTAGCGATGGCAGTTGATTTCGGTATCGTCCGAGGCTACCCGGGTCATGGTTTTTGTGCCGATACGACTCAGGCGCACCTGAAAGCTGGGCAGCCAGAAGTCATCTATTGTGGCCCACAGCTTGGAATGGCCAGTTCAGCCCTCATATTCCGTCGGATTATAAATAGGATCAAACGCCATGTCAGACGTTGCAGCGCACGCCCCATCAGACGAACCGAACCAGGCTGAGAAAAAGCCCCCATCGAGCGGCAAACCGCTCAGCTTTCTCGCTGCCCTTTGGCCCTATTTAACCCGCTATAAGAAAATTATGGCCGGCGCCGGCGCGGCCCTTATTATGACCTCGATGATCACCCTGGCGTTGGGCCAGGGGGTTCGTTTGGTGATCGATCAGGGTATCGTGTCCCAGTCGATTTCAGCGCTCAATACCATGCTGTCCTTAGTGATGCTCTTGGTCGTGGCCATGGCCATTGGCACCTTTATCCGCTTTTATCTGGTCACCATTTTGGGCGAGCGTATTGCGGCGGATATCCGCAACGACGTGTTCAGTCATCTGGTGCGCATGCATCCGAATTATTTTGAAGAAAACCAAAGCGGCGACATCATGTCCCGGCTGACCACCGACACCACTTTGTTGCAGTCGATTATCGGCTCCAGCCTGTCCTTTGCCTTGCGCAACGCGTTGACCGTCTCCGGCGGCATTATTATGTTGCTGGTAACCAATATGAAATTGTCGGCCGTGGTCCTGCTCGGCGTGCCTGCGGTGATCGTCCCGGCGCTCTGGATGGGCCGACGGGTGCGCTCGTTGAGTCGAGAGAGTCAAGACAGCGTGGCCGATGTCGGCAGCTATGCCGGTGAGATTATCCGTCAGATTAAAACCGTGCAGTCCTATGCGCGCGAACGTTTTGAAATTAAGGCCTTTGCCGGTGAGGTGGATCTGGCATTCCAGGTCGCCAAGCGACGCATCAAACAACGCTCTATTTTGATGGGTCTGGTGATTCTGCTCGCCTTTACCGCTATCGCGGCGATGGTCTGGGTCGGCGGTTACGATGTGATGACCGGTAAAATGACCGGCGGCGAATTGGCGGCCTTCGTCTTCTATGCGCTGATGGTCGCCTTCGGCGTGGCCGGCGTATCAGAAGTCTATGGTGAGATACAGCGCGCGGCCGGCGCCACCGAACGACTGATGGAGTTGCTCCAGGAAACCTCTTTAATTCAAAGCCCCGCCGTGCCGAGCCAGGCCCAGGCCGAGAGTATCGACCATCTGAGCTTCGAGGGGGTTACCTTTAACTACCCGAGTCGGCCCGATAAGCCGGCCTTGAAAAATCTTAATATCCAGGTTAAACGCGGTGAAACGGTGGCGTTGGTCGGCCCGAGCGGTGCGGGTAAGTCAACGTTGTTTGAGATGTTGTTCCGTTTCTACGATCCGCAGCAGGGTGTTATTAAGCTCGGCGACACCGATATCCGCCTGCTCGAGCTCGACGCTCTGCGCCGGCCTATGGCTCTGGTGCCGCAGCAGCCGGTGCTGTTCAGCAACAATGTTTGGCACAACATCCGCTATGGCCGCCCAGATGCCAGTGATGCGGATGTGATCGCAGCGGCTAAGGGTGCCCATGCCTACGACTTTATTATGGATCTGCCGCACGGCTTCGACAGTGATTTGGGTGAAAGTGGCGTCCGCCTCAGCGGTGGCCAGAAACAACGCGTGGTGATCGCCCGGGCGATTCTCAACGATCCGGATATCTTGCTCTTGGATGAAGCGACCAGCGCGCTCGATGCCGAAAGCGAGCATCAGGTGCAAAAGGCCTTGGAAGTGTTGATGGAAAATCGGACCACGCTGATTATTGCCCATCGTCTGGCAACGGTGTTGGGCGCCGATCGGACCATTGTGATGGATCAGGGGGAGGTGGTTGCTGAAGGCACTCACGCGAGCTTGGTGGCGACCTCACCGCTCTATAAACGGTTGGCCGAGCTGCAGTTTGGCGCGCGCTAGGGTGGTGTGCCGAGGCCGTTAGGGCCTCGGCACAAGCCGGTTGGGGCTCTGGCTCGGTTAGAGATCGACCATCAGATCTGGCGAAAGGGCTTCCAACGCGCTGATCACCCCGGTCATATTCTGCGATGCGGTCAAACTAAACTCAATCTTGGCCCGAAACAAAGACCCACCGCTCATCGAGGCCGGTTCGATTTCGGTCTGCAGATCGATCACATTGACCCCCAGATTGGCCAAAACATTGGTGACTTCCCGTACGATACCGGGTCGATCATTACCGACCACCTCGAGGCGATGTTCGGTCGCCTCGGAGGTGACCTGGTGACCGCGTTCAAGCTGCACCATCAGGCCTTCTGCGGCCAAGCCAGTTAAGGCCTGGTGCGCCGCGTCGAACTGGCTGTCGGGCAATTCAATGCGCACGATGCCGGCAAACTTACCCGCCATCGTGGCCATGCGGCTTTCCAGCCAATTGCCCTGGTGCTGTTCCACTGCTCGCGCCAAACGTTCGGCAATACCGGGCCGATCGTCGGCCATTACGGTGAGAATGAGTTCCATATCAGGTCTCCGAGTAGCTATCAGTGGGTGGGCAGGCACAAAACAGGTTACGATCGCCCCAAACGTCGTCGATACGATTGACCGAGGGCCAGAACTTGTTGTCTGCAATCCACGCCAGGGGGAAGGCGGCCTGCTCGCGCGAGTAAGGCCGCTGCCAATCGCCAATAAGGTCTTTTTGGGTGTGGGGTGCGTTGACCAGCGGATTGTTGTCGGCCGGGAAGTGACCGGTGATGACCTGCTGAACCTCATGATAGATGGCGATCATGGCGTCGGCGAAGCGATCCAATTCAACCTTCGACTCCGATTCAGTCGGTTCCACCATAAAGGTGCCGGGTACCGGAAAGGACATGGTTGGGGCATGGAAGCCATAGTCCATCAGGCGTTTGGCCATATCCACTTCGCTAATGCCGGATTCCGCTTTCATCGGCCGCAAATCGAGAATGCATTCGTGCGCCACCAGGCCGTTTTCGGCTGAGTACAGGATCGGGTAGTAATCCTTCAGGCGGGTGACCAGGTAGTTGGCGTTGAGCAAGGCCACCTGAGTCGATTCGCGCAAGCCGTTGGCACCGAGCAGACGAATATACATCCACGATATGGTTAAGATCGAGGCGCTGCCATAGGGCGTCGCCGAGACGGCACCCATCAGCGGGTTGCCACCCGGGATCGGGGCGACCGTGTGATTGGGCAAAAAAGGTGCTAGGTGTGCGCCAACGCCGATCGGGCCCATGCCGGGACCGCCGCCGCCATGTGGGATGGCAAAGGTCTTGTGCAGGTTCATATGGGACACGTCGGCGCCGATATCAGCCGGCCGGGTCACGCCGACCTGGGCGTTTAGATTGGCACCGTCCATATAGACCTGGCCACCGCGTTGGTGGATCAGCTCACAGATTTCCTTAATGCCCTGTTCGAACACGCCGTGTGTGGACGGGTAGGTAATCATCAGACAGCTCAGTCGATCGCCGGCCTGGTCGACCTTGGCTTGCAGGTCCTGCTGATCGACATTACCGTAAACGTCGGTCTTAACCACCAGCACCTGTAAGCCCATCATCTGCGCCGAGGCCGGGTTGGTACCGTGGGCCGATTGGGGGATCAGGCAAATATCGCGATCGCCTTCGCCCATGGCTTCCTGGTACTTGCGTATGGCCAGCAAACCGGCGTACTCACCCTGAGCGCCAGAGTTGGGCTGCAGGCTGACGGCGGCAAAGCCGGTGATGGCCTTGAGCATGGTTTGCAGTTCATCCACCAAGGTCCGATAGCCTTTGGTTTGGTTATCGGGCGCAAAGGGGTGCATGCGCCCGAATTTCTCCCAAGACACTGGGATCATCTGGGTGGCAGCGTTGAGCTTCATGGTGCACGAACCCAAGGCAATCATGCTGTGATCCAGTGCTAAATCGCGGTTCTCCAGCTTTTTCAGGTAGCGCAACATGTCCGTTTCGCTGTGGTAGCTGTTAAACACCGGATGGGTCAGATAAGGCTGGGTACGCTCGAGGTTTTCGGGAATAAAGGTAGTGTTCTGGTGCGTTAAATCGGCGTCCATAACCGAGGCATTGAGGTCGTGCTCACCCAAGAGCACATCGAACAGTTCTTCAATGTCTTCGCGGGTCGTGGTCTCATTGATTGAGATGCCCAAATTATCATTCTGGTAACGCCTGAAGTTGACGCTGTGTGCGCCGGCCCGCTCCAAGATCAGGTCAACGTTGTGCAACGGATCGATGGTCAGGGTGTCAAAGAAATGCGAGTTGACCACGCGAATGCCCTTGGCCTCAAGACCCTCGGCCAGTATGCCGGTGAGCCGATGAATGCGTTGGGCGATGCGCTTAAGCCCGTCGGGACCGTGATAGACGGCGTAAAAACCGGCCATATTGGCCAACAGAACCTGCGCGGTGCAGATGTTTGAGGTCGCCTTTTCCCGGCGGATATGCTGTTCGCGCGTCTGCAGTGCCATGCGGTAAGCCTGGTTGCCGGCGCTGTCTTTGGACACCCCGATGATGCGCCCGGGGATAGCGCGTTTGTAGCATTCGCGGGTCGCAAAGAAGGCGGCATGAGGGCCGCCAAAGCCCATCGGGACGCCAAAGCGTTGGCTGTTGCCCAAGACAACATCGGCGCCCATCTCACCGGGTGACTTCAACACGCATAACGCCATCAGGTCACTGGCGACGATGGCCAAGGCATCTTGGCTGTGCAAATGTTGGATATAGGGTTCCGGATCATCGATCCGACCGTCGGTACCCGGGTACTGAATCAACGCGCCAAAGACGTCGTGCTCATGCAAGGTGGTGAGGTCGCCGCTGATGATTTCAAAGCCATAATATTCGGCTCGGGTGCGCAAGACATCGAGTGTTTGCGGATGGACATTATGGTCGACAAAAAAGCCCGTTGATTTGTTTTTGCGTACCGAACGTTTGGCCATGGCCATGGCTTCGGCCGCAGCCGTCGCCTCATCGAGCAGGGACGCGTTGGCCAAATCCATGCCGGTCAAATCGATAATCATTTGCTGGTAGTTGATCAAGGCCTCAAGCCGGCCCTGAGCAATCTCAGGCTGATAAGGCGTATAGGCGGTGTACCAACCCGGGTTTTCAAAGACATTGCGTAAAATCACTGACGGCACAAAGGTATCGTGATAGCCCATACCGATGTAGCTTTTGAACGCCTTGTTCTGCTCGGCGATGGCGCGCAAGTAGGCAAGGGCTTCCGGTTCGGGCGTGGCGTTTTCCAGAGTGAGCGGATGTGCCAAGAGAATGGATTCGGGCACGATCTTCTGGGTGAGGTCATCGAGACTGCTGGCATTAACCGCGGCTAACATAGCGGCCTGTTGTTTGGCGTCTGGGCCAATGTGTCGTTTGATAAACGCGTCACGAAATTCAAGGTCGTTCAGTGAAGTCATGTCAGTCTCTATAGGTTAGGGTCGGCGGGCCGTGATTAGGATTGGCTAATAATACGAGGCCAGTGCCGCAATTGGATGAGCTCTGTTGCGCCACGGGCTCTAGGGGCCGGTAAGCAAAAGCCGCACAGAAAACACCAACGTGGTATAAAAAGCCAACCGGCTAATGCTGCGGCGGTTGGCCTTGATGGTCGCTGAGACTATTCTTCAGCGCATTGATCGGCGTAAGAATCAGCATCCATCAGATCGAGTAGTTCCTCTGGGTCGGATATCTTGACCTTGAACAACCAACCGTCTTCATAGCTGTCGGTGTTGATCTGTTCCGGTGCATCTTCAAGTGCACTGTTGACCTCAACGACGGTGCCGGTAACGGGTGTATAGATATCCGACGCGGCCTTAACCGATTCGACCACCGCGACCGAGTCACCGGCCAATATTTCAGCGCCATCATCTGGCAGCTCAACAAAGACGACATCACCTAATTTTTCCTGGGCATAGTCGCTAATGCCGATGGTCACTATGTTGTTACTGTCTAAGCGTACCCATTCATGGGAGTTAGCATATTTTAAATCGGCCGGAATATTGCTCATCTTAAGTTCCTTCAACTGACATATTGGGTATTAATCGAACTGTTTCTTACCATTTCGAACGAATGGTAACTTAACTATTTTGACGGGCAGCATTTTACCGCGTATTTCGATAAAACAGGAATCCTTTATCGTCCCGGTGACCCGTGCCATGGCAATAGACTGCTGCAGCGTGGGCGAAAAGGTCCCACTGGTCAGCTCGCCGATGGCCGGTCCGTCTTCGCTTAGATGGACCTTTTGGTGCGTGCGCATCACGCCCCGCTGTTCCAGCACCAGGCCGACCAACTTGCCATAGGCCTGTTCTGCCTTGATCTCAGTCAAGGCGGCCCGACCGATGAACTCTCGATCTTCCGGGGTCCAGGCGATGGTCCAAGCCATGGCCGACTCCAGCGGGTGGGTCAGTTCAGTCATATCGTTGCCGTAGAGATTCATCCCGGCCTCTAGACGTAAGGTATCGCGTGCGCCCAAACCGCAGGGTTTGATCTCGGCATCTAGCAGGCGCGCCCAAAAGGCCACCACGGCGGTGGCCGGCAAGATAATTTCGAGGCCATCTTCGCCGGTGTAGCCGGTGCGAGCGATAAACCAGTCTTCACTGGCCAAACCTTGAAAGGGGTTTAATTGGTTGGCGACCGGGCCGTGTATCTTACCCAAGGCCACGGTGGCCTTTTCTATGGCTTGGGGACCTTGGACGGCTAGCATGGACAGATCGTCGCGCTCAATGATCTCGACGGCAAAACCTGCACATTGTTGTTGCATCCAGGCCAGGTCTTTTTCCCGGGTGGCGCAATTGACCACGGTGCGATAGCCGTCGACCATCTTATAAACGATCAGATCGTCGAGCACACCCGCCTGCTCGTTTAGCATGGCAGAGTAGAGGGCTTTACCGGGCGTGGCCAGTTTGGCGACGTCGTTTGCCAATAGATAGCGCAAATACTCGGTCGCCTCGGCGCCCTGAATATCAACGATGGTCATATGGGAAACATCGAACATTCCGGCGTCTTCACGGACCTGTTGGTGTTCGGCCAATTGGGAGCCGTAATTGATCGGCATATCCCAGCCACCAAAGTCGACCATCTTTGCGCCCGCGTCAATATGCGCGTCAAAAAGAGGAGTTTGCTTCGCCATAATGATCCTACTTCATTCGAGTTAAAAAATCCGCCCTAGGCTAGCGCATTTTTGTCTCTAATGACATTAGACTCTTATATAACAGTGCTGGGGCGCACCTGTAGCGTTAGTGTTACAGGCGGGATCGAGCCGGCAGGGTAGACTAAAAACGGGTGCCAGACTGGTTCATCTTAATCGATGAGGTAATGTAGATGCGCTCTGCTTTCATCATCCGAATCAACAAGAGCGAGGAGTGGATGCTGGCATCATTGGCCTGATGTTTCAGTTGCACCAAGTTAAGTTGGCTAATATTGGAATCGCTAAACGCAAATTCAATTAGGTCCTCTTCACTTAATAGGTTTTTACCAAGAATGATGGCGGCCATCAGTTGTGTCTCTGTTCAGTGTGGATACAAAGAGGGTATCGGCCGAAAGTGGTTTGAGTTTAGCTCTTTCGGCGCCTATTGCACCGATGACGGGCACATCTACGCGCGCCAAAAGGCGGCACAAAAAAAAGGAACCAAGCGGCTCCTTTTTATCATTAGCTCGCCAGGCAAGCCTAGTCGATGTATTGAACCGACAGGGTGTTGGTGCTGTCAAAGAGTGCACCGGCGACCACTAAGATGGCGTCTCCGCTGACCGCTAAGCCCTTCTCGAGCGCCTTTTCTTTTGCTTTGGCGTAGATATTATCACTGTTTTCAAACTGCTCGACGACCGAGGTGGTGACGCCCTTGGTGAGGCAGAGTTGTTGGGCTGTCTTCGGATCGCGGGTGAGGGCCAGGATCTGGGCTTTCGGGAAGTACTTGCGCACGGCCTGGACCGATCTACCCTGCACGGTGCCAACGACTATCAGCTTGATAGCCAAGTCCTGTGCAGTATGTACCGCGGCCTTACAGATCGATTCGGTGACGCGCAAGAGCCCCTGCTCATCGGGCAATGGGCGCTCAATCTGCCTCATGGCCGTATCGGTGCGCTCACAGATCTGCGCCATGATCGCAACGGTTTCGACAGGATATTTACCCTTGGCCGACTCGCCCGACAACATGACCGCATCGGTACCGTCGAGGATCGCGTTGGCGACATCGCCTGCTTCGGCGCGTGTTGGCCGTGGGTTTTTAATCATCGAGTCGAGCATCTGAGTCGCGGTTATGACCGGCTTACGGGCCAAGATGCAGGCTTTGATCATCATCTTCTGGGCAAAAATCACTTCTTCGACGGCGATTTCAACACCCAGGTCGCCACGCGCGACCATGATGCCATCGGAGGCTTCGAGGATGGCATCGAAATTATCGACCCCTTCTTGATTTTCAATTTTGGAGATGATCTTGATATTAGCGCCGCCATTGGCGATCAGTAGGGCACGAATTTCTTCGACGTCAGAGGCCTTGCGGATAAAGGAGGCGGCAATGAAATCGACGTCCTGACCACAACCCCAAACGATATCAGACTTGTCCTTTTCGGACAGGGCGGGCAGCTTGACGCTGACACCGGGTAGGTTAACACCCTTTTTATTGCCCAGTTCACCGGTGTTTTCCACTCGACAAATCACGTCGCCACCGGTGATTTCGGTAACGGTCAGCTGGATCAGGCCGTCGTCTAACAATACCGTGTTGCCGATCGCCAGGTCGTTCGGCAGTTCTGGGTAAGTCACCGCGACACGGCTGTTGTCACCGCTGATGCTCTGATCGGTGCTCAAGGTAAAGGTTTGACCGGCTTCCAGTAACACGTCGCCACCGCTGACGTTCATGGTGCGGATTTCGGGACCCTTGGTATCGAGTAAAATTGCAACCTTGACGCCCGTGTCTTGAACGACTTCACGGATGTTTGAGATTCGAGCGCCGTGCTCTGCATAGTCGCCGTGTGAAAAGTTCAAACGCATCACATTCATACCGGCTTGTACCAGTTTGGTGAGCATTTCTTTTGACTCTGACGCCGGTCCGATCGTGCAAACAATTTTAGTCTTTCGCATATTGGGATGCCCCTGTATCTGCGCTGGTTAAACCCGAGTAGGGGTCATTGGTTCATAATTGACGCGCACACTACCATAATTGGTAAATATTTCATCCTTATCGGTAAAAATATTGGTAAAATTACCAGTTGAAGTGCTGATTTAAGCCGTTTCTCCACCCCTACTCTTAGGCTAACGTCCCTTAAAATCTCTTATTTCCCCTATATTCGGCTAAAATCTTCTATCAGGGCTATTTTCTCCCGTTTGGCATCAGTTGCCAGGGTTAAGCCTAATTTTCGGTTAATTTGGTAATTAAATTACAAATGATGGCGTGTCAATTTAAAGCCCTGCGTCTTGCCGACAGAACTAAGGCACCCTGGGCTCGACTGACCCGAGACGCTCCGATCAGGGTTATTTGCAACCAATGGCTACTTTCGAGCCGGCTTTACGTTAATAATGGGCCACGTCAATAATGGGCTTGGTCAACAATGGGTGATGTTAACTTTAACGGTCTGATCGATCGTTTTGCACAGCAGATTTACCAGTCGCGCAAAGGGCGCTTACGCATGCACCTTATCGACGCCCTGTATCGGCAATATCTGCCCGAGGCGGAAATGGCCTCGATGCGCGTGCTCGATGCCGGCGGCGGCCTGGGTCAGATGAGTCATTGGTTTCTGACGCGGGGTTCGAGCGTCGATTATTTTGATATTTCCTCGGCCATGGTACAGACGGTGGCCACTGATTTTGCCGAGTCCATTGCGCAAGGTCGCCTTAGCGTCGCCGAATGCTCCATCACCGAGGCGGCCTATCCGCCGGTTTACGACCTGGTGAATGCCCACGCGTTATTGGAATGGCTGGAGGACCCCTATGACGCCTTGGCCACCCTGATGCAATCGGTCAAGCCGGGCGGTTATTTGGGTCTGATGGTCTACAACAAACATCTGTTGATGCTACGCCATTTGATGCGCGGCACGCTGAAGCGCGCCATGAGCGGCGACTTGGGTGGCGATCGGGGTGGTTTGACGCCCATTTCCCCGCTTGATCCGACCGAGGTAGGCGATTTTTTGAGCGCGGGCGGATTCCAGATCCTGTGCCAGGCCGGTGTGCGGACCTTCTCCGATCTGGCCGAAAAAACTGTGCTCGAATGGTACGACGAAACCGACCAGTTTGCCGCCGAATTGGCTCTGTGCGAACAGCGGCCTTACTGCGATCTGGGCCGTTATGTGTTGTTTATCGCGCGCCGATCCAGTTAATCCCCTGAGGTGCTTTTTTCGGCCCAAAAAAAACCCTGCATCAGCAGGGTTTTTTACGCATCCGAATCGGACTAGACGGAGACAATGACCGAGTTTGCCGCGTCAACATAATCGTCCATCTGATCGAAGTTCAGATAGCGATAGACCTCGGCCGCCATGCTATCGATCTGACCGGCATAGGCCAAGTACTCAGCCGGGGTCGGCAGTTTGCCCATCAAGGACGACACGGCCGCCAATTCGGCAGAGGCCAGATACACATCAGCGCCATCCCCTAAGCGGTTCGGGAAGTTCCGGGTTGAGGTCGACACGACCGTCGAGCGCGCGGCGACCCGCGCCTGGTTACCCATGCACAGTGAGCAGCCGGGCATTTCGGTACGTGCACCGGCATTGCCAAAGATGCTGTAGTAGCCCTCCTGCATCAATTGCGCTTCGTCCATCTTGGTCGGCGGTGCGATCCACAGCTTGGTCGAAAGGGTGCCACCGTTGGCTTCGAGCAACTTACCGGCCGCTCGAAAGTGGCCGATGTTGGTCATGCACGAACCGATAAAGACCTCATCGATCTTGCTGCCCTGAACCGCAGAGAGGATGCGGGCATCGTCCGGATCGTTTGGCGCGCAGAGGATCGGCTCCTTGATATCATTAAGATCGATTTCCAGGGTGTAAGCGTATTCAGCGTCGGCGTCGGCACGCATCAGCGTCGGATTGGCTAACCACTCTTCCATGGCCTTGGCGCGTCGTTCGATGGTGCGTTCGTTACCGTAGCCATTGGCGATCATCCAACGCAACATGACGACATTGGAGCGCAGATATTCGCCCACCGACTCTTCCGACAGGGTAATGGTGCAACCTGCGGCGGAGCGTTCGGCCGAGGCATCGGACAGCTCAAAGGCCTGTTCGATGGTCAGGTCGTCGAGCCCTTCAATTTCCAGCACCCGGCCGGAGAAGATGTTCTTCTTGCCTTTCTTCTCAACCGTTAACGACCCATCTTTAATGGCGTAGTAAGGAATGGCGTGCACCAGGTCGCGCAAGGTGATGCCCGGTTGGCGAGTGCCGGTAAAGCGCACCAAGACCGATTCTGGCATATCCAATGGCATTACCCCGGTGGCCGCGGCAAAGGCGACCAGACCCGAGCCTGCTGGGAAGGAGATGCCCATTGGGAAACGGGTGTGCGAGTCACCGCCGGTGCCGACCGTATCGGGCATCAACATCCGGTTTAACCAGCTGTGAATAATGCCGTCGCCCGGACGCAAGGACACACCGCCACGGTTCTTAATGAAATCGGGCAGGGTGTGTTGGGTGTCGATATCAACTGGCTTCGGATAGGCCGCGGTATGACAGAAGGACTGCATTACCAGGTCGGCCGAGAAGCCCAAACAGGCCAGATCTTTTAGCTCATCGCGGGTCATTGGGCCGGTGGTATCCTGCGAGCCAACGGTGGTCATCTTCGGTTCACAGTACTCACCTGGACGGATACCGATGGTGCCACATGCCTTGCCAACCATTTTCTGCGCTAAGGTGAAGCCTTTGCTGCTGGGCTCTACCGCACCCGGTCGATTAAATACGGTGGAGGGCGCCAGACCCAGGGCTTCGCGCGCTCGGTCAGTCAAACCGCGCCCGATAATCAATGGTATCCGGCCGCCGGCGCGGACTTCATCGAGCAGGACATTGGTTTTTAAGGTGAATTCGGAAATCACTGTGCCATTTTTTTCGACCTTGCCGGCATGCGGGTAGAGGTCAATAACGTCACCCATATGCATATCATCGACATCGAGCTCGATGGGCAGGGCGCCAGCGTCTTCCATGGTGTTAAAGAAGATCGGTGCAATCTTATTACCCAGGCAGAAACCGCCAAAGCGTTTGTTGGGTGCGAAGGGGATATCTTGGCCGGTATACCAGAGCACCGAGTTGGTCGCTGATTTACGGGACGAACCGGTGCCGACAACATCGCCCACCAAGGCAATCAAATGGCCCTGCTTCTTGAGTTCTTCCAGCTGCGCGATAGGGCCCAGCTCGCCCGACTTATCGGGCGTAATACCATCGCGTGCCATCTTGTACATGGCCAAGGCATGTAACGGGATGTCGGGTCGTGACCAAGCATCCTGGGCCGGCGAGAGATCATCGGTATTGGTTTCGCCGGTAACCTTAAAGACAGTCAGGGTGATTTTTTCCGGTACGGCAGGCTTGTTCAAATACCATTCGGCATCGGCCCAAGACTGCATAACCGCCTTAGCGATGCTGTTGCCCGCCTCAGCGCGTTCTTGGACATCGTGAAAGGCGTCGAACATCAACAGGGTATGTTTCAGTTGCTCACCGGCCGCGGCCGCCTGATCCGGTTGGTCGAGCAGGGACACTAGGGTTTCAATGTTGTAGCCACCCTGCATAGTGCCCAGGATGCGAATCGCTTCGGTTTTATCGATCAGCGGTGACGTTGCCTGATCCTTGACGATGGCGGTTAAGAAACCGGCCTTTACGTAAGCGGCCTCGTCGACGCCAGGCGGCACTCGTTCAACCAGCAGGCTTTTCAGAAAGGCGGCATCGTCAGCCGGTGGATTCTTGAGCAGTTCAACCAATTGTGTGACTTGCTCGACAGACAAGGGCTTCGCTGGAATACCCATGGCGGCGCGTTCTTGTTCGTGTTTACGGTAGGCTTCAAGCACGGTTGGTTCTCCATCTAAATGAGTCGTGGTAGGGCATAGGGTTGAGCCGATTGACGCGGCACGGTTCCGGTTACATCCGGTGCCGTTGTAGCGAACCGACCCCAGGGATTCGATTGGCTCCAGTCGATTGGGGCTGACGCGCCGGCTCTGGGCCGGGTCATCCGCAGGAACAGCAATCTGGACGCCTCTGGCGCCAAAGTCTAGTGAATTCAGGCGGCAAAGTTAAGTGAAAAACGCCTTTTGCAATCGATAGCTGTTATTTGTTTGGTGAATGTATGGTTATTCGGTCATATGTTGAGCTTATTTTAGTCAGTCGATATTGACGATCTTGTGGGCTTGTAAGGTCAGATGCCACTCAGGATGGCTGAGGCAATAGTCGATACAGGCCTGGGTCGCGTGATTGCGAGCCGGCACAATGGTCTGCTCGCGGTAGTCGTTTATCGGGCTCAAATAACGGTAGTCGGCCTGGAGCTCGGTAAAGCGCTCCGGCGGGGCATCGACCTGCGGATAGACCAGCTTGAGTTCGTTGCAACGGGTCAGGGCCACCTGAGCGACACCCTTGGGGCTAATGCAGACCCAGTCCACGGCGTCGGGCAAAGCCAAAGTGCCATTGGTTTCCACGGCACAGACAAAGTCCAAGCGGTGCAGTTCGGCGATCAAACGGTCGTCTAATTGCAGAGCCGGCTCCCCGCCGGTGAACACCACGAAGCGATGGCCCCGTCCGCTTGGCCACTGGGTGGCAATGGCTTGCGCCAGGTCGGCGGGTTGTTTGAACTTGCCGCCGTTCTGACCGTCGGTGCCGACAAAATCGGTGTCACAAAACTGGCAAACCGATTGCGCTCGGTCCTGTTCTCGGCCACTCCACAGATTGCAGCCGGTAAAGCGGCAGAATACGGCGGGACGACCGGTGTGAAAGCCTTCGCCCTGTAGGGTATAAAACATCTCTTTCACGCTATATGTCATAGGCTTTCGGTGGGACCTTTAGGTTGATTGTTGAGAAGTTGCTCGAACTCGGCAGGCATGACAGGGGGCGAATAGAGGTAACCCTGAAACACATGGCAACCCATATCGCGCAGTAGGGCTAATTGTGCCTGCGTTTCCACCCCTTCCGCCACTGTATTTAAGTTAAGCTGCGCGGCCATCGCCAGAATGGTGCGCACGATCGCGGTATCGTTAGGGTCATGGGGGATGTTGCGCACAAAGGATTGATCAACTTTGAGCGTATCCAGCGGTAATTGTTTGAGATAATTTAAGTTGGAGTACCCGGTGCCGAAGTCATCGATGGAGAAATGCAGGCCAAAAGTACGCAGCGCATTCATCGACGCAACCGTATGATCGATGTCGTCGATAATCATACCCTCGGTAATTTCCAGGTCGATCATATTTGCATCGATGCCCTGTTCTGTGACGATGCCACGGACCAGTTGGGTGAAGTTCTCATGGCGAAATTGCTGTGGGCTGACATTGATCGAAAGCTTGAATCGGTCGTCGATTGACGCCGCATCCCGCCAATGGGCGGCCTGGGCGATGGCCTCTCGGAGCACAAACTGGCCGACTATATGCATTAGATCGGCCGCCTCCAAGAGCGGGATAAACTCTACCGGGGAGACCAAGCCACGGCGCGGATGGGCCCAGCGCAATAGGGCCTCAGCCCCCACAATGCGGCCGTCATTGCTGTCCACCTGGGGCTGGTAAAGGAGGAAGAACTGGTGTTCGGTAATGGCCACCAAGCAGTCTTCTTTGAGTTCGAGAACCCGTTGGTTGGCATCGGCCATTTCTTGTTCAAACAGAATAAACTGGTTTTTACCCAATTCTTTGGCCTTGTACATCGCCATGTCGGCATGGCGCAGGAGTTCTTCGGCCGTTTGAGTGCGATCGTAGAAAAAAGCTAGGCCGAGACTGGCGCTGACTTGCAGGCAATCCCCTGGAATCTTAAAGGGGCGTGCCATGGCGGCGACTAAGCGCGTAGTTCGGCCCACGGCAATTTCCCGGGCCAACACCTCAACGCGGCCCAGATCGGTCATGCAGATAACAAATTCATCGCCTCCTAAGCGGGCAACGGTGTCCTGTTCGCGCACGCCCTCTGTTAAGCGCTCGGCCACGGTGCTGAGTATCGTGTCGCCGATGAGGTGGCCTTTGCTGTCATTGATGGCCTTGAAATCATCGAGATCGATAAAAATTAACGCGCCGAAGTTGCCTGAGCGTTGCGCCCGCAAGAGGGCCTGGTCGAGTCGATCGAGAAATAGATGGCGATTGGGTAGGTTGGTGAGCGAATCGTGATAGGCCAAATGCTGTATATAGGCTTGATGTTCCTTGCGTTCGGTGATGTCCACACCGACCGTGAGTAGAGCGTCTTGGCCCTTGTATTGGATTGCCAACTTGCGCAGTTCCAATGAGAGAAATTGGCCATTTTTTAAGGCCCAATTGACCTCTGGTAGCAAAACCGATTTGTGACTGACGAAGGCCTCGTTATCGGCGTCGATAATAAGCTGCGCAGTCGCGGCGGAAAAATTGCGCAAAACCTGGTCATGCTGACTGCCAATAAAGGTCTTTTCGTCCAGTTCAAAGGTGTTCAGAAACGCTCGGTTGGCGAGCAGCACGGTACCGTTGATGGTTTTAACATAGATCAGATGCGGTAGGTGTTCGACCAGGGCATGTAAACTGCTATAGGATTGCTCGGCCGCACTCAGGGCCGCGCGGTTTTCACCGATCAAGCCATCGGCGACGCCTATGTAGGAATTGAGTGCCTTGACCAGGGTCCCGAACTCATCGTCATGATGGCGGTAGCGGGGTGCCAGACGCTGACCCCGGCTATGATTGATATCGATGTGTTTGAGTTGCCTGGATAGGCGGCTCAGCGGTCGAGTTAGGCTCCGATTGACAATAGCGATCAGGATCAGGGTTAAGCAGATGACGCTGATAAAGTTCAGTAGTAGCCGACTCCAGGTAGTCCGCATCAATGACTGATAGCGCCAATGGTTGTTGTACTCGAATTTCAGCGTGCCTAACTTGACCGGGTCGGATGGATCGAAGCCCAATGGCACCGAATAGTAACGCACGGGTTCGCCAATAAAGGGTACTAGGTACGGCGCGCGGTAGGGCCGGGTTTGGCTTTTGTGACCAAAGGCGACGGAGGTGTTTTGTTCGTCAAAAATCCACACCGCGGTGACGAAGGGGTTAATTAACAGGCCCTTGACGATCTCCGTGCCGAGCACCGAGTCGAGCCGAAACACGGCCTGTTTCGCCGGGTAGATCGATGCCATGCCAACGCGTTCAACATCTTGTTCGATCAGGCTGGCGTGGTTTTTCAGTTCGACCATGAACGCAATGCTGCCCACGATCAGGCTCAAGCCAACCGCGGTCACCAAAAAGGTGATCGCTAAACGCAGAGAAATCTGACGTCTGATCAGTGTATGAGTGGTCGCAAAAGGGTTCATCAGATGGATTTGGAGCTCGCTGTGACCGCTGGGGTCCGTGCAGTTAAGCAAGGATTTCCACATATTGCCAGTTTGGCGAGGGTATAGTCATCAGTAAATGAGCGGACCTCTACAAGGTCGATTCAGGGCCCGTTGCCGGGCCACCGTTTAACGCTCTGGCGCTTGAGCCCTGGTCGGCGGCGTTGCGGATTCGCTGCGCTGTTGCAGTCGAGCCAGTAGCCAATAGAACAGTGGCAACCACAGGCCCCAGAGCAGGGCTACTAGGCTGATGCCTAAGGTGTCGGTGGTCGCTGCGCCAAGCCGGGTACCGGCCCAATAGCTACCGCCGCCACCGACCACACCAAAAAACGCCTGCAAGAGGGGTTTGCCGGTGAGCCAGCTGAGGCTGTGTTGCAGGGTCAGCGGGAAGATCAGCCAGAGGGCCATCAGCCAATAGGGCATGTACAGGCCGGGGCCATCGAAATGAATCAGGCTTGACCACTGCCAAACTACGTCGATCACCAAACCGAGTGCGGATATAATCAGCAACGGTTGCCAGCGATAGACTTGACTATAGAAACGGATGTGTACCGCTATAAAGAGGGCGGCCCACAACAGGGCCCAAGGAGTTTGCAGTATCACTGCTAAAAACCACCCGGCCTGAAACAGGGCGAAGTTAATCAACTTGGTCATCAGAATTCCCAGTCTACCGTCGCCTTACTCTTACTGAAGACAATTTGCGACGTACCAATGGCGCGTTCTAAGAAGGCACCCTCACAATAGGACAGATAATAGCGCCACATTCTAAAGAATTGGGCATCGTATTTGTCGGCCGGTAATTGGTCGAAGTTCTCGACAAAACGCACCTGCCATTCGTTCAGCGTGCGCGCGTAATGGGAGGTGATATCCTCAAAGTGGCTCAGCGTCATATCGGTTTGTTCGGCAATATGGCGGTTAATCAAGGAGATGCTCGGCAAGTGCCCGCCGGGGAAGATATATTTGCGAATAAAATCGACACTGTTCTTGTAAGACTTATAGCGCTGGTCGTTCATGGTGATGCTCTGTATCAAGGCCAGGCCATCATGGCTGAGCAGCGTGCTGATTTTATTGAAGTAACCGGAGAGGTATTTATGACCCACGGCCTCGATCATTTCAATCGACACCAGACGATCATACTGACCGGTGAGTAGGCGATAGTCGGAGCACAGCAGGGTGATCCGATCGGTCAAACCCGCCTCGGCGATTTTGGCCTCTGTGTAGGCAAACTGCTCGGCAGAAATGGTTGTCGTGGTCACCCGGCAGCCGAAGTTTTTGGCCGCGTAAATCGCCAGTGCGCCCCAACCGGTGCCGATTTCAAGCAGATGATTGTCCGGACCGAGATTGAGCTTTTGACAGATGCGCTCGAGCCGAAATTGCTGGGCTTCTTCTAAGCTGGCATCGGCGTGCGGAAAGATAGCCGCCGAGTACATCATGCTCGGGTCGAGGAAACTGGTAAACAGATCATTACCCAGATCGTAATGGGCTTGAATATTTTTGTGCGACCCGCGAATGGTATTGCGGTTCAACCAATGGGCCATATTGAGAAACCATTGGGATGGACGCGACATCCACGTGACCCGTTCTGGGTCGCTATCAATGTTGGCTGAGAACAGCCGGATCACCGAGGTCAAATCAGGTGATTCCCACAATCCTTCCATATAGGTTTCGGCCGCGGCCATGGAGCCACCGGTCACCAAATCGCGAAAAACCTTGGCGTCCAATACCGTTACTTCGGCATGGGGGCCGGGACCGGCTAGGCTGCCAAAGACCTTATTGTGTTGCTCATAGTTCAGTGTCAACGACCCTTGGGTTAGGTGTTTTAACAGGCGTGATGCGGCCCGCCAGGCGAAGGTTGGGGCTGTGTTCGCTGCTGTGGTCGCCGTAGTCATGAAGATTTTTCCTTTTTAGCGTTCTTAGGGTGAGGGTAAAATGGGACGCCTTTAAGCCATAATTTCAGGGCATGCCAATAGATGCCAGTGCTAATCTTTACGGCCATCGCGGGAAAACGGATGAGCGTATGGCGGATTGCCGCGGCACTGATTGGCGTCGGTGCCAGACTTAGGCTAGCGTCGAATATTTTATCGCCGCCTTGCCAGCTTTCCAAGTGAATAGTGTTTTTGCGCCGACCCGGCTGGGCAAAGCGCCAGTCGTAATTAAGATTCATTGGGTGAAACGGCGAGATGTGAAAGTCTTTGATCAGCTTGAATCGACAGGCCTTGGCCGAATAAGATACCGGGCTAATCGCCCTATCATCTGGGGTTGCCGACAAGACGTATTGAAACCGCTCGCCCCATGGGGTGTTGGTGATTTCAGGCATGATGGCCAACAATTGATCGGCCGCGTCGAAGGCGTAGTAGAAGGTAACCGGATTGCTTAAAAAACCTAAGGTGCGCAGATTGGTGAGCATACAGACCCGGGCAATGTTACTTTCCAAAATCGCTGATTGCTCAGCAATTTTCCCTACCACCGCCGATTTCAAGGATCGCTGAGGATCGCCAAAAAAGTCACTGCGGCGAAAATTTAGCCAGTTAAAACGCTCCATCGACATCAGGCGCGAGCATGCCATAACCTGGGGCAGCTCATCGAGATCCAGATAGAGCATAAACATCGGGTATTTTAGACTATGGGCTTTGGGCGCAAAGCGACGATGGCGCACCCAGCCGATCATCAGTCGGCTATTGCCGCCAAGTCGATCGGCGGCCAAGTCGACTATGCTAGCGCTCATCTGAGGTGCCTATTCATGCTCGGCGACCCGCTCTGATTCATGCCGATGTTTGGCTGCGGTATGCGGCCGATTGTGCAAATCATCGACCACGCGGAGCGCTGAATTGACGCCATCTTCGTGAAAGCCATTAAACCAATAGGCGCCGCAAAAATGGCTCCGATTGGTGTTGCCGATGTCGGCATAGCGGGCCTGGGCTGCGAGCGACGCGCGACTGAATACCGGGTGGGCATAGTTGAAGCGGGCTATTATTTTGTCCGGGTCGATCAGTTCGGTGCGGTTGAGGGTGACGCAAAAGGTCACCGGAGCGCTATCGAAGCTTTGCAAGATATTCATGTTATAGGTCAGGCTGGCGGGTTTACTTTTGTCCGCACCTAGATGGTAGTTCCAGGCGGCCCAAACTTTTTTCTGTTTTGGCAGTAGCGCCTCATCGGTGTGCAATACGACGTCGTTATCGGCATATTTCATGGCGCCGAGAACCGACAATTCAGCGTCAGTTGGCTCTGCCAATAAGGCCAAAGCCTGATCGCTGTGGCAGGCGAACACAACCTGGTCAAAGTTGTGCTCGGCGCCATCGGCAAAGTGCAAGGTTACCCCATCACTACGACGCTCGACTCTATCGATGCGGCTGTTGAGGTGTACGCGTTCGGCGAAGGGTTCGGTCAATGGCGCAACATAACTGCGCGATCCGCCCTTCAAGACATACCATTGGGGTCTATTGGTGACCGAGAGCAGGCCATGATTGTTAAAGAAGCGAATAAAAAACAGAGCGGGCAGATCCAGGATCGTGGCCTCATCGGTTGACCAGATCGCTGCGCCCATAGGGATGATATATTGCGCCGTGAATGCCGCGCCAAGTTTGTGTCGATTCAGGTACTGCCCCATGGTGATGTCCGCAGTCAAGCGATCGGCTGCCAAGTCTTCGGTGCTCAGTCGATTGAAGCGGATGATATCGGCGACCATGCGATAAAACTTGGGCGACCAAAGATTGCGTCGTTGGGCGAACAGGGTATCCAAATTACGGCCGTTGTATTCCAGGCCGGTGACCTCGTCACTGATCGAAAAACTCATCTCGGCGGCTTGCCGCTCAACGGCCAAGGGCGCCATCAGGGCATTAAAGTTGCTGTAGACCCAATCGTTATAGACAATAAAGCCGGTGTTAACAGGGTAGACGACACCTTCGACGGTGACGTCATGGGTGTTGGTATGGCCGCCTAGGTAGTCGTTGTATTCATAGAGTTGGATATCAAAATCCGGATGCAATTTACTGGCTGCGGTGAGGCCTGCTATGCCACTGCCAATAATGGCTATCTTGGGTCGACTCATGCTACGGATTCCTAGTTCAGGCGATTTTTTATCAGGTTGATTATTTGCTTTAACAGCGGGATATGGCCGAATAGCATCGCGGTGCTGTCGAAGTAATCCTGATGATGGGTGATCTTGCCGTTTGCAAACTGAACTCTTGACGTACCCGGGACCACAATCGCGTTGCCGCCATTGAGCTTCGGGTGCACAAAGGTCATGTCCCAGGCCAGAAAGGCGCTTTGGTCATCCCCGAGCGTATGGGTGAAGTTGAAATTGATGTGGCTGACATTCTGGTACATGTTCTTAAAGTAGACTTGTAGATTCGGCAACGTTTCTATCCGATGAAGCGGGTCGATAAAAACGACGTTATCGGCATAGAGATTCGCTAACAGGTCGCTCTCTACTGTGTCTTTATTGAGCGCCGCATAGGTCTCTTGGATGCGTTCAATGATGTTGGTCATAGTCTTGTCCTAACTTCTTAAATTTAACCAGGGTGTCCGCGCGCGATGTTTTATAGTCGACCACAGGCAAGGGGTAGCCCAAAGCGAGCGCGAGTTCAGGGGTTGGTTGGTGGATGGCTTTGTTTGCCAAGGGAGCCAATTCAGGGACGTATTTACGAATAAAATCACCGTCCGGATCAAAGCGACGGGATTGTTCATGCGGATTGAAGATGCGGAAATAGGGCGTTGCGTCAACGCCGGTCGAGGCCACCCATTGCCAGCCACCATTGTTGGCCGCGAAGTCAAAGTCGGCCAGCTGACGGGCAAACCAGGCTTCGCCATGACGCCAGTCCACTTGCAGGATTTTTACCAAATACATGGCCGAGACCATGCGCAAGCGGTTGTGCATCCAGCCGGTCTGGTTGAGTTGACGGGCAGCGGCATCGACCAGGGGAACCCCTGTTTGGCCTGCTTGCCAGCGTTGCAACAAGCTCGGGTCGGTCTGCCATGGGAATTGGTCCCACTTTGGATTAAAGGCCTTGCCGAGGCAAAGCTCAGGCCGCCAAGCCAGCAAGTACTTGTAAAACTCACGCCATAGAATCTCGGATAAAAAGGCATTTGAGCTGGTTAAGGCTTGGCGCTGGGCAATGGTCCAGAGCACCTGTCGGCTACTTAGGGTGCCGAGCGCCAGGCTAGTCGATAAGAGCGAGGTGCCGGCGCGGGCTGGAATATCGCGTAGGCTGGAGTAGTCGTTCATCTGGTCCATAAAATCTTCGAGGCGTTCATGCGCCTGTTGTTCTAGGACCGGCAATTGCATTGGATTATCCCAGACAAAGCGTTCCCCCAGTGCCAGCGGTTTGGCCGCCTGGGCCGGCAAACCGTTATCGGGCGCCGGACGCGGGGCGACCAAGGTATCGATGATTTGGGCTAACAGGTTTCTCTTATAGGGGGTAAAGACCTTATAGAAGTTGCCCTGCAGGGTGAGCAGCTGGCGCGGCGGCGCTGAATACAGATCATTGGCGCGATGCAGGTGCATCTGTTCCGGTGCCTGGTCGTGAAACTGGCCATCTCTCAGGCGTTCATCCCAGCCCGGCTCATAGTGGCAATAGATATTGTCGACATCGAGACGAACACACAACTCGATAAGATCGGTAACCCCCTGCTGCCAGCTCGGTGCCGTGATGATCTGCAGCTCAACACCCAAAGCGGCCAAGTCATCGTTGAGGGCATCCAGGGCCTGCTGATAGGCGGCCAACTTTGGGCTGCCAGCGCCCTGTTGCTGAAGCTGTTCCGGACTCCAAATAAAGGCCGCAGTTATTGTGCTGTTTTGTTGGTGAGCCGCAACCAGGGCCTCGCTCAGGGGGGCATGGTCGCAGGTACGCAAATCGTTTCGAAACCAGACAAGTTGATTGGCCATTGGACGCCTTAAAAGTATTTTTTTTAGTTTGGCTCAGTGGCCTTGGTCTCAGCTCTGCGCTGTAACAGACCATAATGACGCAAAATCGACCGGGGTGCCAGATCGGCAATCGACTTGGCCCGATAGTGAACGGTCGAGCTACGCAGCGCCTATGTCCGTCGCCGAAGCGCCATAAAGGGTCGGCCGTTGCGAACGGTATTAGCGCTACCTTACGAACTGAGTAGCGTCTCGGATGATACTTTTCATCACTAATGCCAATCTATTTCGTCTGATTTGCGCCAAGTCTTTGATTGGCTGTTGCCATTGGGCCCCGATTGTGGATAATCCGCCGGACAGTTGTGGTGGTCCTGCCGGTCCCCTCGCAACGAGAGGACGTTAACTCCGCCAGGCCCGGAAGGGAGCAACGGTAGCGTCTGATTCGTGTGCCGGGGTGTGGCTGGTGGGACTGCCGCCCAAACTGTCGATTCGTCTGAGCCCTATCTGCAATACCCCTAATCCCGTTCCAAATCCAATGCTTGCCACCTTAGCGTCATTAGCCGATCTAACTGGCTGTTTTACGTGGCTATTTTTCGTCAGCGGCATATCAGCACTGGCAGCAGTGGGCAATCAAAGTTACGATAGTGGCCTTTTATCGGTGAACGAACGAAACCCTATGTCATATCAGGTTCTCGCCAGGAAATGGCGCCCATCGAGCTTTTCGGAAATGGTTGGTCAGGCCCATGTTTTACGGGCTCTGATTAATGCGTTAGACCAGCAACGGCTGCATCATGCCTATCTGTTTACCGGCACCCGGGGCGTGGGCAAAACCTCCATTGCCCGCTTGCTGGCCAAGTGTCTAAATTGTGAAGTCGGGGTCAGCTCGAACCCTTGTGGCGTCTGTTCAGCCTGTACCGATATCGCCAACGGTCGATTTATTGATCTGATTGAGGTCGATGCGGCCAGCCGAACCAAGGTTGAAGACACCCGAGAATTACTCGAAAACGTCCAATATGCGCCGTCGCGCGGACGCTTTAAGGTGTATCTGATCGATGAGGTGCACATGCTCTCGACCAGCAGCTTTAACGCCCTGCTCAAGACCCTAGAAGAGCCGCCCGCGCACGTCAAATTCCTCTTAGCGACCACCGATCCGCAGAAGTTGCCGATGACGGTCTTATCGCGCTGCCTGCAGTTTAATCTCAAAAACATGAGCCGCGAGCACATAGTGCAACATTTGCACACCATCTTGGCGGCCGAGCAGGTGCCCTATGATGAGCCCTCCCTGTGGTCGGTTGCCGAAGCGGCGCGCGGCAGTATGCGTGACGCCCTAAGCCTGACCGATCAGGCCATCGCCTTTGGTCAGGGTGCGCTGATCGAACAGGAAGTGGCGGCCATGCTTGGTAGTGTCGACCTGCGGCGAGTGCTTAAGTTGGTCCGGGCTATCTTCGAAAAGGATATCGATACGGCGCTGGCGCTGATCGCGCAAATTGATCAACACTCGCCCGATTACCAGACCTTGATGACCGAGCTGATGTCGACCTTGCATCGAATTGCCATTGCCCAAGCAGCGCCCAGTGCCATCGACAATCAGAAGGGTGACAAGGCGGCGATTATTCAATTGGCCTCGGCG
Source organism: Reinekea sp. (assembly GCF_982785585.1). Classification (NCBI taxonomy): domain Bacteria; kingdom Pseudomonadati; phylum Pseudomonadota; class Gammaproteobacteria; order Oceanospirillales; family Saccharospirillaceae; genus Reinekea; species Reinekea sp. The sequence continues at coordinate 84,513 of NZ_CEYAVF010000008.1, forward strand.
ACGCAACCGGAAGACGTGCATCTTTATTATCAAATCGCCATACAAGCCAAGCCCGACCTGGCCTTGGCGCCGAGTGAACGCGCCGGGTTCGAGATGACCCTATTGCGCATGGTGGCCTTTAGCCAGACACCGGCCGCAGCGATTGGTGAACTGAGCGCCTTGACCAGTCAGTCGGTCGACGCCGGTGCGGAAGTGCCCGACAGCCCAAAGCTCCAGCAGGTTGAACCCGAGATTGTGGCGGTTGAACCTGTTAGCACGATGCCACAGTCAGAGCCAGAGCCACAGCCACAATCAGAGCCAGAGCCACAGTCAGAGCCACAGCCAGAGCCACAGTCAGAGCCACAGTCAGAGCCACAGTCAGAGCCAGAGCCACAGTCAGAGCCACAGTCAGAGCCA
>NZ_CEYAVF010000009.1:0-66526 GCF_982785585.1 Reinekea sp.
ACCACATGCCAGAGCTAAGAGCGATACTCAGCATTGATGCGCACATATTCATGGGACAGATCCGAGGTCCATACCGATTCGTTAAAATCCCCACGATTCAAGACAATCCGCACACTGATCTCCTCCCGCGCGACGACTTCTGCACCCTGCGCTTCGGTATAGCCTTGCGCTCGCTGTCCGGCCCTGACAATTTGCACAGCACCGAGATAGACATCGACCAGGTTGACATCGAGTCGCTCCATCTTGGTTTTGCCGACCGCCATCAAAATACGCCCCCAGTTGGCATCCGAAGCCGACATGGCGGTCTTAAACAGCGGACTGTCGGCGACCGAAAAGGCCACGGCAAGGGCTTCTTCGGTATCTTGTGCGCCCTCGACCCGAACCTCGATAAACTTACTCGCACCTTCACCATCACGGATAATTTGCTGGGCCAACGACAGCATCAACTCTTTAATCGTTTTTAACAGATGGAGGTAAAGCGGGTCCGTCGCGCTGGTCACCCGAGGGGCCTGTGCCTTACCCGTCGCTATGACGACACAAGCGTCATTAGTGGAGGTATCGCTGTCAACGGTAATGCGATTAAACGACGCCGTAGCGGCCTCTCGGGTAATCTGCTGCAACAGGTCTTGGTCGATGGCGGCATCGGTACCGATAAAGGCCAGCATGGTCGCCATATTAGGTTTGATCATGCCCGATCCCTTGGCGATACCGGTCACACTAATGGTTTCATTGCCATATTCAAACTGTCGACTGGCACCCTTTTGGCGTGTGTCAGTCGTTAAGATACCTTGCGCTGCATCGTGCCAGTTGTCTGTGGCTAGGGTTGCTAGGGCATTGGGCAAGCCGTTCGCCAAGGCGGTCATGGGCAGATACTCACCGATCACCCCGGTTGAAAAGGGCAATACCTGTTCGGGGCCAACCGATTTGTGTGCCGCCAAACGGGTACAGGTTTCCCGAGCATCATCCAGACCCTGTTGACCCGTGCCAGCGTTCGCGTTGCCGGTATTGATCACCAAAAACCGCGTGGGCTTGTCAGTGCTCAAATGCTCTTTGCAGATTTGCACCGGTGCCGCACAGAAGGCGTTTTGGGTAAAGACCGCCCCTATTGTTGAGCCCGGGGACAGTTCAAAAATCACCAGATCGCGCCGACCGACGACCTTGATCCCGGCGCAGCCGACACCAATGGTAATGCCTGCTATGGGCGCTAACGTGCCCGTAAATCCTTCACCTACCGCCATATCCGCTACCGCCCTACAGGGTCTAATGTGGGTGCTAGACCCGGCCTAATTCAATTTGCCGTGGCATTGCTTGTATTTTTTACCCGAACCGCAAGGGCAGAGCTCGTTACGACCGACCTTCTGAGTGCCGCGCACCGGCTCGAGGCTCGATTGAGCACGGGCCTTGTCGGCGCTAAGCGCAGATGCCTGGGCGCTATCGAACTTCATCCGAGCTTTGGCAGCCTCTTGGCGGCGTGCAGCTTCTTCTTGCACCTCCTCCGGCGAGCGAACCTGGACCAAGGACAGGTATTTCACTGTTTGGAACTTCACTTCGGACAACATGTTCTGAAACAACTCGAAGGATTCACGCTTGTACTCTTGTTTCGGGTTCTTCTGAGCATAGCCACGCAAATGAATGCCCTGGCGCAAGTGATCCATATTGTAGAGGTGTTCTTTCCAATGCTGATCGAGTACCTGCAACATGACCTGTTTTTCAAATTGGCGGAAATTGCTCTCCCCGACAACCGTTTCCTTGTTCTGGTAGGCATCAGACAAGTCGCTAATAATTCGCTCTCGGATAGCAGCCTCAAGCAGATTTTCGTCCTGATCTAGCCAGGTTTGAATAGCCAGACGAGTGCCCAGTTCGGCTTCCAACTCCCGTTCCAGTCCTTCAATATCCCACTGTTCAGGAATACTGCTGGGCTCGATATGATTATCGATCAACTGATTGGTGACATCGAGACGGATCTTTTCGATGATGTCGCGGATGTCTTCAGCGATCATCAGTTCATCACGCTGCTGGTAGATGACGGTTCGTTGATCGTTGGCCACATCGTCGTATTCGAGTAACTGCTTTCGAATATCGAAGTTGCGGTTTTCCACCTTGCGTTGGGCCTTTTCGATGGCGTTAGAGACCATCTTAGCTTCAATCGGCTCACCTTCGCCCATGCCCAACTTACTGAACATATTTTTCATGCTCGGTGGCATAAAGATGCGCATCAGATTGTCATCGAGTGACAAGAAGAAACGGGATGAACCCGGATCGCCTTGGCGACCGGCTCGGCCGCGCAGCTGATTATCGATACGGCGAGATTCATGCCGCTCAGTACCGATAATATGCAGACCACCTGAATCCTTAACCGCCTGCTGACGTGCCGCCCATTCTTGTCGCGCGTTGGCGAGTTCTGCCTCGCTAGCGCCCTCGAGCTTGGCCAAAATCGCATCGAGATTGCCGCCTAAAACGATATCGGTACCTCGGCCTGCCATGTTAGTAGCGATGGTCACAGAACCGGCCATGCCAGCCTGGGCGATAACTTCAGCTTCGCTCGCGTGCTGCTTGGCATTGAGTACGTTGTGCTTCATGCCAGCCTTGTCTAGGGCTAGAGAAATACGCTCCGATGCCTCGACCGAGGCAGTACCGACCAATACAGGTCGTTGTTCGGCAACGATCTTCTTGATTTCTTCGATAACCGCGGCGTACTTATCGACCTCACTGAGATAGACCAGATCATTGGCATCTTTACGCACCACGGTTTGATTGGTCGGGATAACCACAACATCTAAACCGTAAATTTCTCGCAGCTCGAACGCCTCAGTATCGGCGGTGCCAGTCATACCCGATAGTTTGTCATAAAGACGGAAATAGTTTTGAAAAGTGGTGGAAGCAAGGGTTTGGTTCTCTTTTTGAACCGACAGGCCCTCTTTGGCTTCGACCGCCTGATGTAGGCCTTCACTCCAACGCCGCCCGGGCATGGTTCGACCGGTATGTTCATCGACAATAACAACCTGATCATCTTGCACCAGGTAGTCGACGTCCCTGTGGAACACATGGTGAGCACGCACACCCGCCATTACATGATGAAACAAAATAAGGTTGGTGGGCGAATAGAGGCTTTCCCCGTCAGGCAATAAGCCGGCTTTGATCAGCAGAGCTTCCACCTTTTCATGGCCGGCTTCGGTTAGTTCGACGCTGCGTTGCTTTTCATCAATTATAAAATCACCGGCGACTTCCGGTTGGGTCTCAACAGCCGCATAGCCGCGCGTCAAACTCGGGATCAGCTTATTCACTTCAATATAGCGAGCACTGGAATCCTCCGCCGCACCCGAAATAATCAGTGGGGTACGGGCTTCATCGATCAGAATCGAATCCACTTCATCGACGATGGCAAAGCCATGACCGCGCTGAAACTTGTCTTCCATACGGAAGGCCATGTTGTCGCGCAGATAATCGAAACCAAATTCATTATTGGTGCCGTAAGTGATATCGGCTTGGTAGGCTTGACGCTTTTCGACCGGGTCTTGCTGATTAACCACCACACCGACACTGAGTCCGAGTGCATTGTAGAGCGGAGTCATCCACTTGGAATCACGTCGCGCCAGATAATCATTGACGGTAATGACGTGCACGCCCTTGCTCGGCAGCGCGTTGAGGTAGGCAGCCAAGGTCGCGACGAGGGTTTTACCCTCGCCGGTCTTCATTTCGGAGACCTTGCCTTGATGCAAGACCATACCACCGATCATTTGAACGTCGAAGTGGCGCATGCCCATGGCGCGTTTGCTGGCTTCGCGCACTAAAGCAAAGGCCTCAGGGATAAGCAGATCGAGGGCTTCGCCTTGACTGTGGCGCTCTCGGAATTCGACTGTCTTGGCCTTGATGCCATCGTCGGTCAATTCCGCATAGGGGGCTTCAAATTCGTTAATCTTAGCGACGATCTTATTGAGTCGCTTAACTTCGCGATCGTTTTTACTTCCGATCACTTTACGGGCAATTTTAGTGAACATAGAGGCTGATTTCTGTTGAGTTTTCAGGCATTTAGGGTTGGGGTAACTATACAGATCACAAGGCGGGATGTCTTTGAAATTGTCTTGAATTGACAACAGGAGTGATAAAACCAGTCTCGCAAGCCACCCCGGGCGGGGTGGATTCTACTGAGGAATTAGAACCGAGCAACCCGGTTGATATATTTGGCAGGATCCACTGCCTTGCCATTAAACAGCACTTCGAAATGCACATGAGGACCTGTCGATCGGCCAGTACTGCCCATTAAGGATATTATATCCCCCTTGGTGACCACATCACCCAGCTCGACAAGAATCTCATCACAATGGGCGTAACGGGTTACGAAGCCATTGCCATGATTGATTTCGACCAATTTACCGTAACCTGACCGAGTTCCAGCCCAGGTAACTACACCAGAGGCGACTGAAACAATATCGGAGCCGTTTTTACCGGCGAAATCGACGCCTTCATGCCAGGCCAAGTTGCCTGAAAACGGATCGTTACGATAGCCGTAACGAGAGCTCATCCAGCCGCGTTTTATCGGCCGGCCAGCGACGAAGGTTTCGTTCTGGATTTTTCGGTCGCCCAGCAAGGAGTTCAACACCCGCAGCTGTTGCTCTCGATTATCAATCTGATTGGCCAACTCATCAAGAATATTGACAAAATCGGGGGCTTGATAATCGACAAATTCAGACTCTGGGCCGCCCACTGCAGGAGGAACAGAGAAATCGAATTCGCCCTTATCGAGACTGGCAACATCGACTAAGCGTTCACCGAGCGCATCGAGCCGGGTCAGCCGGGCCTGCAGCTGAGCCAGGCGGATACGCAGAGCGTTGATTTGCTCCTCAGTATAGACACGGGTTTTTTCAACCTGAGCCGCCTGATTTTCAATGCGGTCCAGCCAAATCAGCGAAGCATTTTGATCGACAATATCCGATTGGATCGGGCGCAGGTATTGATAGCCGAGGTATCCGGCCCCCGTTATTGTCGACACCAGCACAAATAAGACCGGCACTAACATCCAAACGGATACCATCGTGGAACGACCATGCTTGCTGCTGACCAGGATGATCTTCATCTATCAGGTACCCACAGCGATAACCGGCGCAAAAGCGATTGGCATTTGAGCTTCATTGGTATCGTCGTAGGTTGCGAATTCCCAAGCATCGGGGTTCTTTAACAGCTCCCGTAGGAGAATATTATTCAACCCGTGGCCTGATTTATAGCCGACAAATCGCCCGATCAGGCTATGACCCAGCAGATAGAGGTCGCCGACTGCATCAAGGACCTTGTGCTTGACGAATTCATCTTCGTAGCGCAGACCATCTTCGTTGAGGACGCGATAGTCATCCACGGCAATAGCATTATTCACGCTGGCGCCAAGGGCCAGGTTATTCGCTCGCAGGTACTCAAAATCGCGCATAAAGCCGAAGGTGCGCGCGCGCGACACTTCTTTTACAAAGGCGGAGGTCGAGAACTCAAATTCGGTCACCTGTGAGCGATTTCGAAACACAGGATGATCAAAATCGATGGTGAATTTGATGTTGAAGCCGTCATAAGGTTCGAAACGGGCAAATTTATCGCCATCTTGAACGTTGATCGATTTCAATACTCGAATAAAACGCTTGGGCCGTTCCTGTTCCACAATGCCTGCTGACTGCAGCAAAAACACAAAAGGACCTGCACTGCCGTCCATTATCGGGACTTCCGGGGCGCTGACCTCGATAAAAGCATTATCGATACCAAGTCCGGCGCAGGCCGACAGCAGGTGTTCGACGGTATCAACACTGACATCGCCATTTACCAATGTCGTAGACAAAGTCGTGTCACCCACGTTCAGGGCGTGGGCTTTAATTTCAACTGGGACCTCTAAATCGGTCCGCACGAAGACTATACCAGTGTCGACCGGCGCTGGCTTCAAGGTTAAATAGACCTTTTTGCCCGAGTGTAATCCTACACCCGTAGCTTTAATCGTATTTTTCAGGGTTCGCTGATTGACCATTTGGTGACTGATACCACATTTAAGACTTACAAGCCTTCCATTCTAGCAGAACAGTTGCCATGAACAAAAGATTTACAGCCGATTACACTCAATCGGCTTGGCGACGCAGAAATGCCGGAATATCAAGATAATCCAAATCTTTCAGAGTTTTAACCGGCTTTGGCCCGCTCACCTCATCGGATGCTCGGCTAGACGCGGCTAAGCGAGTGCCTGTAGGCCGATCGAGTTTCGTGTAATCAATGGAGCCATCGCTGCGTCGGGTGTTGTCGATCGCAACCTTTGGCTTGGACACTACCTTGACCGGGGCTTCACCAATACCGGTGGCAACGACGGTAACGCGAATTTCATCTTCCAAGCTTGGGTCGATGACCGTACCGACCACGATAATGGCATCTTCAGAGGCAAATTCTTCAATGGTATTACCCACTTCGGTAAATTCATCCAACCCAAGGTCAACGCCAGCGGATACGTTCACTAGGATGCCCCGCGCACCACTTAGGTCGACATCTTCCAGCAACGGGCTACGAATGGCCATTTCGGCGGCGCGCTGGGCACGGTTTTCACCAGATGCTCGGCCACTGCCCATCATTGCCATTCCCATTTCAGCCATGACCGTGCGCACATCGGCGAAATCGACGTTGATCATACCCGGACGGACGATTAGATCGGCCACGCCCTGAACGGCATTCAACAACACGTTATTGGCTTCACCAAAGGCTTCGAGCAGGGTCACATTTTTGCCCAATACACTCAATAGCTTGTCATTTGGAATAGTTATTAGCGAATCGACATGCTGACGCAATTCTTCCATGCCCTCATTGGCCACTCGCATGCGTCGTCGGCCCTCGAATGGGAACGGCTTGGTCACAACAGCAACGGTCAGAATACCCAACTCTTTGGCAATTTCAGCCACCACAGGGGCAGCACCGGTGCCAGTGCCGCCACCCATGCCAGCGGTAATAAAGACCATATCAGCACCCTTAAGGATTTCCTCAATCTGCTCACGATCTTCAAGTGCCGATTGGCGACCAACCTCGGGATTGGCGCCAGCGCCGAGACCCCGAGTAATGCTATTACCCAGCTGCAATGAAGTTGCCGCGTTAACACTGCGCAACGCTTGGGCGTCGGTATTGGCGCAAATAAACTCAACGCCCTCCACATTGCGTTCAAGCATATGCTTAACTGCATTTCCGCCGCCGCCACCGCAACCAAAAACCTTGATAATTGCATTTTGTGGCTGCTCATCGACCAGCGTGAACATATCGTTATTTTTTGTGTCGTTATCGTATGTAGACATTGTGTGGCTCCTATTTAGATTATCAGTGCCGCCTGACCGGCACACCCTGAATTTTTCAAAAATTTTCTGAAATTATTTGTTTGAATTTCTGCCAACCGGATACTTTGGCTCTGGATTTCTTGTGATTCCCGCTGTGCAATTGGCGCAATGCATATTGCAGCAGGCCAACTCCGGTCGCGTGAATCGGGTTGTTGACGACATCGGACAACCCTGATATGCCATAGGGCGTGGCCAGTCGCACTGGAACATGAAATACTTCTTCGGCCAACTCGACCGCCCCTTCCATTTTTGACGTACCACCGGTTAAAACGATACCGGCGGGAATCATGTCTTCAAAACCGCTGCGTCGCAGCTCAGCTTTGATTAATGAAAATAATTCTTCGTAGCGTGGTTCAACTACTTCGGCCAGCGCCTGCCGGGTTAACTCCCGAGCGCCCCGATCGCCAACACTCGGCACCTTGATAGTTTCATGCTCGCCAGCCAATTGAGACAGTGCACAGGCATATTTTATTTTTATATCCTCAGCGTGCTGAGTCGGCGTGGCAAAGGCCATGGCAATGTCGTTGGTGACCTGATCGCCAGCAATCGGAATGACCGCAGTATGTCGGATGGAACCGTCAGTAAAGATCGCCATATCGGTGGTGCCACCACCGATATCAACCATACATACACCTAATTCTTTTTCGTCATCAGTCAAAACCGATTGGGCTGACGCCAGTTGCTCAAGGATAATTTGATCAACTTCTAAACCACAGCGACGAACGCACTTTTCAATATTTTGCACCGCATTCTGTGCACCCGTGACGATATGAACCTTTGCTTCCAAACGCACGCCACACATCCCAAGGGGTTCTTTAATGCCCTCTTGGCTATCGATAATATATTCCTGAGGCAGCACATGTAAAATATGTTGATCAGCTGGTATCGCCACGGCCTTAGCCGCATCGGTCACCCTTACTAAGTCTGCTTCAGCTACTTCTTTATCTTTGATGGCGACAATACCGTTACTGTTTAAGCTGTTTATGTGACTGCCGGCGATGCCGACATAAACCGAGTGAATGTCGCACCCAGACATCAATTCCGCTTCTTCGATCGCGCGCTGAATACTTTGGATCGTGGACTCAATATTAACCACGACACCCTTCTTCAATCCGCGTGATGGATGTGACCCAAGACCGATGATTTCCAACCCACCCGCAGCAGTTACGCTGCCAACAATTGCCACTACCTTGGACGTACCAATGTCCAAGCCAACGAGCATTTTTCCTTTATGGGGCGATGTCATACTCAACCTCTGTTGCCAATTAACTCGCAATTCGTATCGCGATTCCGTTTGGATATCGCGCATCAATATATTCTATTCGTTCACTGCTATAGGCTTCTGACTGCAACAACCTAACGACGCGTCGACTTCTTTCCAACACATTTCGTTCACCTAAAGCGATGGTCAAGCCGTCGTCCATTTGGACGTACCATGACCCTCGGGCCTGCATGCTAACCTGGACTAACTGAGCTCCTAGTGCCGCAAAGATCTGCGTAAACTGCAGATACTGTTCCATCACTCGAGCCGCGCTGTTGTCAGGCCCTCTCAGGCTGGCCAAATCTAAACTGACCAACGGCTTGTCCAGAGGTACGCCCTTACTATTTAATACTTGTTGACCGTTCCATAATGCAATCGGCTCGTGCTCAACCAATGCCACGGAAATTGTACCAGGCCAAATTTTTACAACACTTGCCTGAGCTATCCATGGCAATCTTTCTAAATCACGCTGTACATCAAGCAAATCTAAAAACAGCAGACTACGTGTTAAATACCCCTGCAACACGCCTTCAACAGCCAAACTATTTTGAAACTTTAATGGCTCTGCAATGGCATAAACCTGCAGCGGCATAGGCTCCCATTTCAGCCCAGACAGCCAGTTAATCGAGAACACACAAGCTGTCAAAACAACCCCCCCAACCACCACCTTTGCACTGAACAGGGCCCACTTTCGTATTGGCAACGACGCCTTTCGTCGCGTCGCGCCATTTGATTTTTTCTTAGCCGCCACTTCAATCTTCTTCCTATTTAACCGTTGCTAACAGCTTGTGCATCAACTCCGGTAGGTCCCAACCGTATGCCGAGGCCGCCTTCGGCACCAGACTGTGGTCGGTCATACCGGGTATGGTATTTACCTCCAGAACTTGCAACGCGCCTTGGCCATCCATCATCAGATCAACCCGACCCCAACCTGTGCAACCTAAGGCAGCAAAGGCCATTAACGACATCGCCTGCACAGCGCCTTCCAGTTCGGCACTTAGCCCGCTGGGTAAGTGATATTCGGTATCCTCACTTACATATTTAGCATCATAATCGTAGAACCGAGCATGGGGCTTAAGCCTGATAACCGGCAACACCTCGGCACCAATAATGCCCACCGTATACTCAGGCCCGTCTACAAATTGCTCGACCAAGACCTCCGTGTCGTGGTTCAGTGCCTCAGTCACCGCGGACATAAATTCGCCTTGATTGTCCGCCCGACCAATCCCAATACTTGAGCCTTCACGTACCGGCTTAACAAATACCGGGTAGCACAGTCGAGCTTGGTGAATCAAGGCGTCTGCTTGGCTGCGCACAACCACGAAGTCTGGCGTGGGCACGCCTCCGGTTTTAAAAATCATCTTGCTGCGCAGCTTGTCCATCGCGATCGCCGAACCCATCACACCACTACCGACGAAAGGTATTCCCACCCATTCCAACAAGCCTTGTAAGACTCCATCTTCACCCATTCGACCGTGCAGAACGGGAAACACAACATCTGGTTTATGCTCGGCCAACCAGGGCAGTAGTAGACTCCGATCAACCAAATCCAGTTCGACCACTTCATACCCTGCCGTCAGCAATGCTTTAATGACGGTTCGGCCACTAAGCAAAGCCACCTCACGTTCGGCTGACAATCCGCCAAACAAGACGGCTACTTTGTTAAATCTTGTGCTCATGCAGTTTTAAACCCCAAGCCTTGCTTCGCAATCTCCAGCGAGAGCGCGCCAATATCGCCGGCACCCTGGGTCAATAACAAATCTCCGTCCTGCAGTATATCGGGCAGGATGGTTAAAATATCTTCGATCCGTTCAACAAAAATTGGATCTACTCGGCCTCGTTGACGAATACTGCGACACAGGCTTCGACTGTCTGCACCATTAATGACCGGCTCACCGGCGCTGTATACATCGAGCAACAACAGCACGTCCACCTTTGAGAGCACCTCGACAAAGTCTTCATACAGGTCCCGAGTACGACTATATCGGTGCGGTTGAAAAACACTAACGAGTCGTCGTTCCGGCCAACCGGCTCGAATAGCGTCCAGGGTAACCTGCAATTCCTTCGGATGATGACCGTAGTCATCTACCAACATTATTTTACCCTTGCGTGTATCAAACTCGCCCTGTACTTGAAAACGTCGACCAACGCCTTCGAACTCTGCCAGACCTTGCACGATTTGCGCATCCGATACGCCTTCATCGGTTGCTACTGCTATAACGGCCAAAGCGTTGAGAACATTATGGTCACCGGGCATATTCAGGCAAATATCTAGATTTTCTTTCTGCCGACGGCATACGGTGAAACGTGTTGTTAGCCCCTCTTGAGCAATATTTATTGCGCGCACATCCGCGTCAGCGTTAAAACCATAGGTCACCATCTGCCGCCGTACCAAGGGCATTATCGACTGCACATGGCTATCATCCGAACACAATACAACCAAGCCGTAGAAGGGCACGTTGTGCAAAAATTCAATATAGGCTTTCTTAAGTTTTTCAAAATCACCGTCATAAGTGCTCATATGATCGGCGTCGATATTGGTTACAACGGCGGTCATCGGTTGGAGATGTAAGAATGACGCATCGCTTTCATCTGCCTCGGCGACCAGATACCGGCTGGTGCCCAGGCGTGCATTGCTGCCTGCGCTGTTTAGCTTGCCACCGATAATAAAGGTTGGATCAAACTCGCCCTTGGCCATCACCGACGCCATTAATGATGTGGTGGTGGTCTTGCCATGTGCGCCAGCAATTGCGATACCATGACGATAGCGCATCAACTCAGCCAACATTTCGGCACGCCGCACGACAGGAATCCGCTTATTTAACGCCCAGCCAATCTCGGCGTTCTCGGCATCAATGGCACTTGAGACGACGACAACGTCAGACCCAATGACATTGTCTTCATGATGACCGATGACCACACTGATGCCGATCGACTGCAGCCGCTGTGTAGTCGCGGTTGCACGCAGATCCGAGCCGCTAATCTGATAGCCTTGGTTGCACAGCACTTCAGCGATGCCACACATACCTACGCCACCAATGCCGACAAAATGAATACGTTTGATGCGCCGCATTTCTGGAATCGGAAAACTTTCTTTGTTTTTTAGATCACAATTTGTCATAAGGCTCTACTCTCTATAACGTCCTGAACAACCTTCACTATTCGCTCAGCAGAATCGCGTATACCCAACTGCCAAGCCCTTTGTGCGCTGTCAATTAAAGCAGGTCGAGTATCATTCCAATAATCCAATCGTGCGGCTAATTGCTCGGCACGTAAGTCGGTTTGTTCAAACCACTCTGCTGCCTGTGCTGCACAAAGCCATTGGGCGTTGCGGTACTGTTGTTTGTCGACATGCCATGGGTAAGGAATAAGAATTGCCGGTACACCCACCACGGCTAATTCTGAGACAGTAGATGCACCGCTGCGCGCTATTACCAAATCACACCAGGCATAGGCCGCCGCCATATCATCGATAAACTCAACTACGGTCGCCGCCAATCCTAAGTCTTGATAAGCTCGCTGTGTGGCGTCACGTTTGCCTTGTCCGGTTTGGTGCCATATTTCGAGTCGGGCCTGGGTTTTCGCAGCGGCCACAGCCGCGGGTAGCAATTCATTAATAGCCAGAGCGCCCTGTGAGCCGCCTAACACCAGCAAACGCAACTTAGTGTGCTGACCCAGCAGCCGCTCTTGCGGTTGCGCCATGGCGCATAGAGCGGCACGCACCGGGTTACCAACCACCTCATAATCGGCGCTGAAGGTATTTGGAAATGCTTGTAATATGCGCGTGGCTTTAGGGGCCATCTTTTCATTGGTCAAGCCCGGCACGCCGTTTTGCTCGTGCAAGATGATCGGCGTCTGCAATAACCACGCGGCAATCGCACCTGGAGCTGAGGCGTATCCGCCAAAGCCAATGACCAGATCAGGCTTTTCGTGCCGAAAAATCAACAAGCTGGCCACCAGTGCGCGCACAAGATTGAACGGCGCTAACAACTTGCGCAGGCGCCCGCCATGCCATGCTGTGACGGGTAAGGCGCAAAATTTGAAGCCCAAGCTGGGCACGATGGTGTTTTCCATGCCCCGGCGAGAGCCAAGCCAACGGATCTGATAACCATTCGCTTGGAGTTCCTCGGCAACCGCGGCCGCAGGGTAGATGTGACCGCCCGTGCCGCCGGCCATTAGCATTATTTTAGTCATCTGGTCGGCTCCAATCGATGCGTTTCAGCATGAATGCGATTGACCAGAGCGATGAGGCAAATGCTGACAATAAGGCTGGTACCACCGGCGCTTATAAAGGGCAGTGTTAGTCCCTTGGTAGGCAGTAAGCCGGTGTTAACCCCTATATTGATAAAGGCCTGCATTGTAAAAAGGATGCCAATGCCATAACTGCAATAGGCGCCAAAGAGGTTGTCCTTAATTTCGGCTAAACGACCGACACTAAAGATTCTGTGGATCATTAGCGCATAGAGCGCGATCAAAGCCACGATGCCAAATAGGCCCAATTCTTCAGCGATTATTGCGACAATAAAATCATTGTGGGCTTCGGGTAAATAAAAGAGTTTTTGTATTGAATTGCCTAGGCCCACACCAAACCACTCACCCCGGCCGAAGGCAATTAACGACTGGGTCAATTGGTAACCACTGCCATAAACATTTTCATCAGACCACGGGTTGCGAAATGCCAACAGGCGTTTAACGCGGTAAGACTCTGATAAGGCCATCGCAATAACTAGGGCGAGCGCGCCAAACATGGTCAACAAAAATTGCATGGGTTTGACACCACCCAAAAATAACATACCGAGAATAGTGCCCAAGATTACCACGACTGAACCAAAGTCAGGCTCCAACAATAACAGGGCCACAACCACCAGCAGAACGAGCAAGGGCCGTGCGAAACCGTAAAAGCTACTGATGACCTCTGCACGACGGCGCACAAGATAGGCACCGACATATAAAATCATACTAACCTTGGCCAGTTCAGACGGCTGAAAGCCGATCGGCCCCAAATCGATCCAGCGACGTGAACCCTTAATCTCTTGTCCGATGCCTGGAAGCAACACCAACACCAATAACAAAAAACCAGCCAACAAGAAGAAAGCGCTGTGCCGCTGCCAAACCGCGGCAGGGACCACGGAGACCATTAACCCACCGAAGGCGCCAATAAGCATGTAGATGCCATGACGCAGGACGAAATGATAGGGCACGTCAAATAGCTGTTCGCTGACATCAATGCCCGCCGAGGCAATCATCACCAGTCCGAACAAGAGCAGAGCGAAACAGCTGCCGATCAGCACCACGTCGGGCTGCCACATGGGCTGATAATTAAGGTCTAATCTATTAGGCGCCAGAGGCATCTGCTTTTGCATAGTCATGCGAGCGCCTCCACCCAGGTTACGAATTGACGACCACGCTGTTCGAAGTTCGTAAACTGATCAAAACTCGCACAGGCTGGTGATAACAACAGCACATCACCCGCTTGCACTATTGCCTTGGCCTGGGCTAGCGCGTCGAACATGGATTCTACATAAGTGGCCTGCGGCGCCACGTCGGTGAAGCGCGACTGGTCTTCGCCATAGACAAACACCGCCTTGCAATGAGCGGCGATCGCTGGTGCCAGCGGACCGAGCTCCTGACCCTTGGCCTGACCACCAAGCAACAGTACGATGGCCTTACGGTCGGCTTGGGCCAGGCCGGTTAGCGCAGCTAAGGTCGAGCCAACATTAGTTGCTTTGGAATCGTTAAAGTATCGAACGCCCGCAAGCTCACGAATTAACTGGCAGCGATGCGGCAAACCACTAAAGTTGCGCAACGCAGCCAAGGTATGCTCGCGCGGATTCTGAACCGCATCGGCCAAGGCCAACACGGCCAGCGCATTGGCAATATTATGACGCCCCGGCAAGGCCAACACAGAGGTTGGCAGCAATGCGTTTAACCCCAAGGCCAGACAAGTTCCGGATGGGGTTTCGAGTAAGCCATATTGTTTGAGATCGGGACGGGTCAGGGCAAAGCTGGCTACCTTGACGTTCGGTGCGACCAACGGCTGGGTGAGCAAATCTTGGCGATTGAACAGCGCCTGCTTGGCACCAAAGTAGATACGCTGCTTGGCCTGTTGGTAACGCGCCATCGAATCGTATCGATCCATATGGTCTTCAGACACATTGAGGATGGTCGCTATATCCGCGCCGACACTCGGGAGCAGTTCCAGTTGAAAGCTCGACAATTCCAAAACGGCTACATCGAACATTTGATCCGCGACATCCAGAACCGGTTGACCAATATTACCGCCGATCAATACGCTGCGCCCGCTGCGCTGTATGGCCTCACCCAACCATTGAGTAACCGTTGATTTGGCATTTGAACCGGTAATGGCCACGACTTGACCGGTGAACTCGCTCAAAAATAGTTCGATATCACTGGTGACGCGCGCGCCGGCCTTGATAGCGGCCTGCACCGCAGGCGTGTGCAGAGCAACCCCAGGGCTCATTACCAGGACATCCGCCTGCTCAAACTGCTCTATATCAAAGCCACCGACCTGCACATCCATATCCGGAAACTGCGTTTTCACCTCGGCCAGGTTCGGTGGATTGGTGCGACTGTCGGTCACGGCAACCCACTTGCCCCGCGCCGCTAAATAACGCACACAGGACAGCCCGGTCAATCCAAGACCCACTACCAAATACTTAGTGTCGGCGCCTATTAGTGTCATTAGCGGATCTTCAACGAAGCTAAACCAATCAAGACCAGAATCACGGTAATAATCCAAAAACGGACTATGATGCGTGGCTCCGGCCAACCTTTTAATTCGTAATGGTGATGTAGGGGCGCCATCCTGAAGATGCGCCTCCCGGTCATTTTGTATGAGCTGACTTGGATAATCACGGACAGAGTTTCGGCGACGAAAATACCGCCCATAATAAAAAGTACTAATTCCTGGCGCACGATGACGGCCATCACGCCCAACGCAGCGCCGAGTGCCAACGAGCCCACATCGCCCATAAAGACCTGCGCCGGGTAAGTGTTAAACCATAGAAAGCCTAAACCAGCGCCCACCAAGGCAGAGCAAAATACAATTAACTCGCCAGTGCCGGCAACATAGGGAATTTGCAGATAGTCGGAATAGACTGAATTACCGGTGACGTAGGCGAACACGCCGAGTGCGCCACCGACCAAAACCGTTGGCAAGATGGCCAAACCATCTAAGCCGTCGGTTAGATTCACGGCGTTGGACGTACCGACAATCACGAAGTAGGTCATGGCAATATAGAGCCCACCCATCGGCAGGGCGATGTCCTTGAAAAAGGGCACAAAAAGGGTCGTTTCGTCTGGTGTCGTGGCAGAGTAAAACAGCACCATTGCGGCAAACAGGCCGAAGCCTGACTGCCATAGAAATTTGGCTTTGGCAGATAGGCCCTTGCTATCTCGTTTGACCACCTTACGATAATCGTCCACCCAACCGATGCCGCCGAATCCAGCGGTAACCAGCAAGGTGATCCAGACATAACGATTGCTAAGGTCCGACCAGAGCAACACGGAACTGATCACCGAGATAATGATCAACGCACCGCCCATGGTCGGAGTGCCAGCCTTGGCCAGATGACTCTGAGGGCCATCACTGCGGATAGACTGACCGATCTGATGATGTTTCAATAACCGAATCAATTTCGGACCCAAAATCAACGACACAGCCAATGCTGTTAACACGCCGAAAATGGCCCGCAAGGTAAGGTATTGCAGCACCTGGAAGCCAGCATCAAGTTGCTCTAAAAAAGGCGTGAGCCAAACAAACATTAGGATTTCCCTCTCAGAGCGTCGATCACCCGGTCCATACCAGAACTGCGTGATCCCTTAACCAAAATGGCTGTATTATGATTTATTGTTGCTGGCAACTCGGCCAGTAATTCGACTACTGATTTGAAATGTCGCCCACCAAAGGCCGCTGACATCGCACTAGCCTGTTCGCCAGCGCTCCACAACTGGCCGATCTTACCTATAGCATATTGGCCCACCGCCCGGTGATGCGCTAAAGACTCGGCACCCAGCTCAGCCATGTCGCCGGCGATTAACAATGTCTCTCCGCCTATGTCTGCCATGACATCGATGGCCGCTTCAAATGAAACTGGATTGGCGTTGTAGGCATCGTGAATCAACGCACCGCCATGTTTCGACTCAACCGGCTGCATACGGCCCGGCTCTGGCTGCATGGCACCAAGGCCATTGGCGATGTCAGGGGCTGACGCACCAGCCAGCCAAGCGGTCGCTGCAGCCGCCGCCGCATTGAGCGCCATATGGCGACCAAGCATGGGCCAGCTGACAGCAATATTGCCGTCCGGCAAGCTAAGGCTAAAATCACTGCCCTGCCCGGTGCTGGTAAATGCCAGCAAACGAACATCGGCGTCGAGATGCTGTCCAAAGCTGATTGTTCGACGCTTACCGGCTCGCTTGACCCAATAGGCAAAGGCCGGATCATCCCGGTTGAACACACAACCCCCAGCGATGTCGGTCGTGTCGATGATTTCACCCTTGGCCATGCGCACACCATCAAGCCCGCCAAAACCGTCGGTATGGGCTATGCCGGCATTGATAATCAGGCTGATATGGGGCCGCGATATGCTACCCAACCAATCTATTTCACCAGCAGCATTGGCGCCAAATTCAAGCAAGACTCGCAAGTCCCGA
This sequence comes from Reinekea sp., assembly GCF_982785585.1. Classification (NCBI taxonomy): domain Bacteria; kingdom Pseudomonadati; phylum Pseudomonadota; class Gammaproteobacteria; order Oceanospirillales; family Saccharospirillaceae; genus Reinekea; species Reinekea sp. Next base: position 17,269 of record NZ_CEYAVF010000009.1, read on the forward strand.
TCGGACAGACGGAACCAGGTTTTGGCCACACCTATATCGTTGTTGAAATTGCCTTGAGTCGACAATAGGCCCGGCTGCAAGGCGAGAATATGCTCCAGCATGGCCCGGGTTGAGGTCTTACCGGCACTGCCGGTCAAGGCGATCACTGGGCCGGTAAACCGATCGCGCAGCGCACTGGCCAGACAACCCAAAGCCCGCTTGGTGTCACTCACCACCAATTGAGGAATCGCCAGATCGGCTATTAACTGCTGTACCACAACAGCACACGCACCCTTTTCTATCGCCGCACTTAAATAGTGGTGACCGTCATACAGGGGACCGACAAGAGCAACATAGATGTCACCTTTATTGATCGAACGGGTATCGGTGGAAATGTCATCTATAACCGCATCAACGCCGATTAGCTGACCGGTGCATGCCAGCGCCCAATCGGACAGTTTTAGATTAGTCAACATCGAGCGCCTCCTGCCAATTAATAACCGTTTCCTGGTCGGAAAAGGGATGCCGGATACCATCGATTTCTTGGTAATTTTCGTGACCCTTGCCCGCTATTAAGACCACATCGGTCGCACTGCAACTAGCCAATGTCTGGGTAATGGCCTGCTTGCGGTCATTGATGATTCGATATTCGGCTGTGGCATCAAAACCCTGACAAATTTCGGCAATAATCTGCTCTGAACGTTCGGTGCGAGGATTATCATCGGTCACCACAACAAAATCGGCCAACTCAGCAGCGACCTGGGCCATCTGCGGACGCTTGCCACCATCGCGATCGCCACCACAACCAAAGATCACCACCAGACGACCACTGACGTGCTCACGACATGCCTGCAAGGCCTTCGCCAAGGCATCGGGCGTATGGGCATAGTCGACCACGACGCAGGGCGCATACTTTAAACGGATGGTTTCCATACGACCCTTCACTGGACTGCAGTTGGAGATAATGCGGGCTGCGGTATTCAACGGCACCTGTTCGGCCAACATTAGGGCGAAAGCTGCCAAGGCATTGCTAAGATTGAACCGGCCCAGCAAGCGTAAATTTAAATCAACGATACCCTGGGGCGTCTGCACGGTGGCATCAATGCCGGCTTCGTGGCAGCGAATTGATAAGGCCTGAACGGTCGCAGGACGCTCTAGGCTGTAAGTATAAATATGTTCGGCGGTGATCGTGGCTAAGTGATCTTGTACCCAAAGATCATCGATATTCACGATGGCGTTGGTCAGGCCGGGCCAGTTCAACAACTGCCATTTGGCTGCGCCATAAGCGGCCATGGTGCCATGATAATCGAGATGGTCGCGGCTCAGATTGGTGAACAGAGCGCTACGGAAATGCACGCCGTCAACCCGACCCTGAGTCAAACCATGGGAGGACACTTCCATGGCGCAATACTCGGCGCCCTGCTGCTGCTGGCGGGCCAGCTCTATGTGCAAGCGCACCACATCGGGGGTGGTGTTGCGGGTTTCACTGAGCTGACCCCAGAGACCCTGGCCGTTGGTACCAATGATGCCGCAGCGCTTACCCAAGAAATCGAGTGATTGGGCGATATATTGACAGGTAGAGGTCTTACCGTTGGTGCCGGTAATACCGATCATACTGAGCTGTTCGGTCACTGAACCGTAGAAGCGATGGGTTAGATCACCCAGCCGTCCAGCAAGGTTGTCAATGACACATATCGGCACGGCACCTTGCGGCTGGGGCACGGCTCGCTCGCATAGGATGGCGACTGCACCATTGGCTAGCGCCGCGTCAATAAAGTCGTGTCCATCTAGGACATGGCCTTTCAAGGCGACAAAAATAGATCCTCGAGTCACCTCTCGGCTGTCCAGAGTGATGTCGAGCGCGCGCACGCCAGCGAGGTCATGGCACTCCGGTAACCAATCCAACATAGAGATCATTAGTAGGACCCCGCTTCGGCCAGAGGCGATGAGTCAGGTCGAATATTCAATAGGGGCATGGCCTGTTCCATAATGCCCTTAAATACCGGTGCGGCGACTTCACCACCGTAGTAGGCATCATCTGGCGGCTCGTTGATCACCACGACAGTAACGATGCGCGGATTGATCGCCGGGGTAATGCCGACAAAGGATGAGACATATTTTGCATCCTCGTAGCCCGAAGCACCCACCTGGTGAGTCGTACCCGTCTTGCCTGCTACGCTGTACCAATCCAGTTTGCCCCGAGTAGCGGTACCACCGGGTTGCACAACCGTTTCCATCATCTTTATCACGGCTTGAGCTGAAGCGGCACTGACCACCTGCATACCCGTCTCGCCGGATGACACGCCTTGAATAAGACGCGCATTCACCCGGCGACCATTATTGGCCAGCGTGGCATAGGCCTGCGCCAGATGCAGCGGCGTCACTGCCATACCGTAGCCATAAGCGAGCGATCCTTGGATAACACTGTCCCAGCGCATCGGGTTGGGCAATGAACCGGTGGCTTCGCCCGGATAACCTAAACTTGTTGTTTCACCCAATCCGAAGTTATAGAGCGCTTGCCAGAATTCTTCTTTGGGTATGTTTTCGGCAACCTTAACAATGCCCACATTGCTGGATTTCTTAATGATCTGGGTTGCACTCAAAGTGCCGTAATTCTTGAAATCGCGGATAGTATATTTGCCCAAGCGCATACGGCCCGGACTGGTGTTGATCTGACTGTCGACCTTTACAACGCCTGCATCCAGAGCAATTGCCATGGTCAAGGGCTTCATTACTGAGCCGGGTTCAAATAGGTCGGTTAGCGCGCGGTTGCGCAAGGCCTCAGGCAAGAGCGAACTTCTATCATTGGGGTTGTAACCGGGTTGATTGACTAGAGCCAAGATATCGCCAGTGTGAATATCCATCATCACTACAGAACCGGAGGCCGCGCCCATGCTCGCTACCGCTTGCTTGAGTTCGCGAAAGGCCAGATATTGCAAGCGCAAGTCTATTGTCAGCACCAGATTCTCACCCGGCTGCGCCGCCAAAATTTCGCCCACATCCCGCACTGAACGTCCGAGCAAATCGCGAATCACCTCTTTCTTACCAGCGACAGAGGCAAGCTGCCGCTCAAAGGCCAACTCGATGCCTTCCTGACCTCGATCATCGACATCGGTAAATCCGCTGAGATGGGCTGCGACTTCGCCGGTAGGATAGAAACGTTTATATTCTTGCTGACCGTAAACACCGGGCAGCTTCATATCGAGAATGACCTGGGCCTGGTCGGGGGTCATTTGACGGCGCACAAACATAAAGGCGCGATGTGCGTCGGCCCGTCGAATGAGGGTTTTAACCTGGACCTGGGCCGCTTCGGCCAAAGCCGGCAAATCGGTAGGGTCTAACTCACGCGGATCGGCCCAGACAGATATGACCGGCGTACTCACGGCAATGGGCTCGCCATAGCGATCCGACAACATGCCACGCGGTGCATTAACCACTTCGCTTCGCTGCCAGCGAGAAGTTCCTTCTGAGATCAGAAAGTCTTTTTGCATCACTTGCAGATACACCACACGCCAAAGCGTCACCGACACTAAGGCCAGCAAAACTATTTGTACTGTGGTGTAACGCCAACGAGTTTGCACCATGTCCTAACTCATACCCTCTTTTTATTTGTATTCCATTGCTCGAATGTTTTCGACACTGGGTAATATCATCTCTAATTGCTCACGCGCGACGCGTTCGACGCGCGACGGTGAGGAAAACGCACTCTCTTCTAACAGCAACCTGCCCCATTCTTCCCACTGGACCTGCTGCGCTCGCCGGCCCTGCTCTATCAATGCAAACTGCCCGCGCGTCTGGTACGTCACCGAAACAATGCCGAAGGCGGTAATCAACACCACGCAGACCTCAAGCACTAGCAGACCCCAAGCGGCCGGTGACACCGACATCCTTAGAGCTTTTCCGCAATTCTAAGCACGGCGCTGCGTGAGCGAACATTAACTGCAACCTCGTCCTTGCTGGGTTTAATCGCCTTACCGACAGCGCGCATCGTGCGCACTATGTCAGACTCCGGAATAGGCAAACCAGGCGGTAATTCAGGGCCATTGGCCTGAAGGCGAATAAAGTGTTTAACCGCCCGATCTTCCAAGCTATGGAATGCAATCACGGCCAAGCGACCACCGGGCTTGAGCACCTCTATGGCTGCGTTGAGCGCCTGCTCCAACTCGACTAGCTCGCCGTTAATAAAGATTCGGATAGCCTGAAACGACTTAGTCGCCGGGTGGCGTTTATGGTCCCACTTGGGATGGGCGACCTTAATGATTTCGGCTAACTGGGTGGTAGAGGTTAGTGCCTGCTCCTGTCGAGCCGCTACGATCGCCTTGGCGATGCGCCGACTAAAGCGCTCATCACCGTATTGAAACAGGACGTTGGCTAGGTCAACCTCCTTCACTACGGTCAGCCACTGTGCGGCACTGAGCCCTTCGTCTGGGTTCATGCGCATATCTAACGGGCCATCGTTTTGAAAACTAAAACCGCGCCGGGCATCGTCTAGCTGAGGCGATGACACGCCCAAGTCCAACAAAACACCACAAACCTGACCGGTCAGGCCTTGCTCGGCGACCACCTGGGCTAGATTCGCAAAGCCGTCTTGGACCACGGTGACTCGACTATCTTGGGCGGCGAGACGCTGCGCTTCGGCAATGGCCAGCGGGTCCTTGTCGATTACCAGTAAGCGGGATGTTGGACCCACCTTGGAAAGCAGATGGCGGCTGTGACCGCCGCGGCCGAAGGTGCCGTCTATATAGAAACCCTCGCCCGCCAAAACGGCCTCGACGGCCTCTACCAATAATACGGTTTCATGCTGAAATTGAGCGGCGTCAACGGGACTCATAACGAGATTTGCTCCAATTCAGCGGTCATGGCCGAATCGCTGCCGGCGGCGGCTATATACTCATCTCGCGCCTCGTTCCACAGTAATTCAGACCACAGTTCAAATTTGTTGCCTTGCCCTAATAACACCACTTTCTTGTCGAGCTGGGCGTATTCGCGCAGCGGGCCGGCAATCAGTAGTCGTCCGGCGGTATCGACATCCGCGTCAGTGGCGTAGCCTATTAGCAGTCGCTGTATACGCCGAGCTGCTTTGTTAAAGGAAGACAGTGCCGATATCTTTTCCTGAATAAGATCCCATTCCGCGAGGGGATAGATCAGCAGGCATTTAGATTCGGTATCGATAGTGATCACTAACTGATTATTGGCCAGCTGCTCAAGGAGTGAACGATATTTGCTAGGCATGGCAATCCGACCCTTGACGTCTAACGCCAAGGAGTGCACTCCTCGCAACATATAATTGTCGTTCAACGCCACTGGCGACTCCAAATTAACCTACAGTTAGTAACCGCTTACGAACGGATAAACTCCACATTTATCCACTTTACCCCACTATTTGACACTATAAAGGCCCCATGACCCACAAGCAAGCCTGCGCTAACAATAAAAAAACGAGAAAAGCCTTTAAAAACAGTAGGTTAAAATGTGGGTGGCAAAACCGAGCAGAAAAGTTAGCGCCCACTAACAACACAAAATACAGACGAGCACTCGGCTTAGGTTATGAAGTTAATGTAATACCTTAAGTGTTAGATTGTTTTGGAATGAAACTAACCAGGGAAAGAGGGGAAATAAAGAAAAGCAGATCGTAACGAGGCGCACGGCCAGACTAACGCTATTCTACTAGTCCTGCGGCAGGCGACCTGGGTCGGTACGCAGTAATGGAACCCCAAACCCTGCGTAAACAGGGTTTAGAATAAAGGTGGGAGACAGCCGATAAGCCGGGTTCTGTCGTGGACAGTCATTCATCTAGCCGTGTAATCGCTCACACAGTCAAGCGACCTACCCGGTTCCAGCGCGGGTCACGCCTTAATGGAACCCTATTTGGTCTTGCTCCAGGTGGGGTTTGCCATGCCAACTCTGTTACCAGAGTCGCGGTGCGCTCTTACCGCACCGTTTCACCCTTACCAAACGGTTGCCCATCTGGCGGTCTCTTCTCTGTTGCACTTTCCGTCGGCTCACGCCGCCCAGCCGTTAACTGGCACCTTACCCTATGGAGCCCGGACTTTCCTCCCCTTGCAAGCAAGCGGCGACTGTCTAGCTGTCTCCCGAGCGGCAAAATACCGGAAATCCTCAGGAAGGCAAGTTTATTCGCTACCCAAGGCGACAATATATTCATAATAAAGCTTTTTTGAACCGCCAAATACCTTGGCCACGATGGCAGCGGCCTTCTTCGGCGGCAGAATGGCGGTTAGTTCATTGACCAATGCGACCACTCGCTCATCGCCAATGCCGACCACCTCGGTCGCCACACCTTGCACCAGAACCACAAATTCACCTTTGCGCTGGTTGTTATCGGCCGCCACAGCCTGCTGCACGTCGGCGATGGTGCCGCGCAGGACGGTCTCGAAGGTTTTAGTCAACTCGCGCGCCACGACAATCGGCCGATCGGCGCCAAAGGCTATCGCCATATCGGCGAGCGACCCCTCGATACGATGACTGCTCTCGTAAAAGACCAGGGTCAGGTGGTCTGTGGCCAAGGCATTCAGGATCTTTAGCCGGGCGCCGGTTTTACTCGGCAGGAAGCCTTCGAAGCGCCAACGATCGGTTGGTAGCCCACTGATTGATAAAGCGGTAATCACCGCACTGGCGCCGGGAATAGGCACCACCTGCAACTGGGCGTCAATCACGTGATTAACTAAGACATAACCGGGGTCTGAAATTAACGGTGTACCCGCATCGCTGACTAGGGCAATAGACTGCCCCGATTGCAGGCGCTCAACGATCATGGCCGAGCGATCACGTTCATTGTGCTCATGCAATGATAGGAGCGGGGTCGTGCAGCCGAGATGATCCATCAATCGAGCGCTGTGCCGGGTATCCTCGCAGCAAATCAGATCGACCGAACGCAAGACCTGTTGCGCCCGTTCGGAAATGTCGGCCAGGTTGCCGATGGGGGTGGCCACGACATATAAAGTATTTCTAATGATCTGGTTGCTGTTCATTTTCCGTTCTCTTACACAGTCAATTGTGATGACCGAATGACTTTTACGGTGAATACTGAGTAGAATGCACGGGTACTCAAACATAAGTTCACCGGACCATGCGAATTTGCTCGTTTGCTAACACAGCTACGCTGTTGTCACTGCTTGTTCTTGCCTTACTGCAGGGCTGCGCCACAACTGTGGTGGCACCTCCTCCGGTCATCGTGGCACCGCAGGTTATTATCGCGCCGACGGCCGAGCCTGAGTCCGAGCCTTTGGTCAATCAGCAGATAACAACTATCGAAGACTATATCGCACAGCGTCAAGTCGATGAAGCCCGTATCCTGTTACACAGCTTGAGCTTTAATCAGCTATTAACCGACCAACAAACCCGCTATGTGCTGGCCAATGCCAATATTGCACTGATCTTGGGCGATGGCCAGGAGGCCCTGAGCTGGTTGAGCGGCGAGTATGCCTATTTGTTAGACGGCTTGCCACTTCAGGAGCAGATCGCGCTCAATCTAAAACGCGCGGAAGCCTATGAGTTTTCAGGCCGATCGCTCTCTGCGGCGCGCGAACGAATTTTTTTAGCGCCAGTGCTTGAAGGTGAGACAGCCATTACCAATCAAGAACAGATTTGGTTTGATCTGCAGCTGGTCCCTCAAGAGCAGCTGTTAAGCCTAGTTAATACCGAATCGAGCCCAGATCTGACCGGATGGATTGAACTGGCCCTAATCAGCCGAACGGAAGACGGCGAATTGAGCCGCCTGCAATCCGTGGTAGAACAGTGGCAACTGGCCAATAGCCGACACCCGGCCGCCAAACGCCTGCCCCGCAGCCTGCAGATGTTGACCGAACTCACCCTGAACCAACCGACTCGCCTGGGCATCCTGCTACCCTTATCAGGATCACTGGAAAAAGCCGGTAATGCGATTCGCAACGGCTTACTCGCCGCCTGGTATCAGGCCCGTCAGTATGGCCAAGAAACACCGGAGCTGACCTTTTATGATACGGCCGCCAATGAAGACATAGGCGCCCTATACAAACAGGCCACCGCAGAGGGCGCCCAAGCGATTATTGGCCCCTTGACCAAGGTTAAAGTTCAGCGCATGGCGGGCATTCAAGACCTGCCCATCCCGGTATTGGCGTTAAATTACGCAGACAGCCGCGTCGAACGGGTCACCAACTTTTACCAATTTGGCCTCGCCCCCGAGGATGAAGCGATTCAGGTAGCCAATGACATCTGGCAGCAAGGCGTGCGCCGCGTGATGATTGTCGCACCGGATAGCGCCTGGGGCGAGCGGGTCAGCGATGCATTTGTTCGCTTCTGGCAGCTCAAGGGCGGAGTTATCGCCAGTAAAGCTTTCTTTAGCCAGCCCGATCAATATCTTACTAACATAAAGAATGCGTTGAATATTCAAGACAGTGAGGAGCGTTATCAATTACTGCGGCGCAAACTGGACGAGGATCTGGTGTTTGAATTCCGTCGTCGAGAAGATATCGATATGGTTTTCATGCTCGCCTTTCCAGCTCAGGCCCGACAACTGAAACCCATTCTTAACTATCAGCGCGGCGTCGATCTGCCTGTGGTGGCGACCTCGATTCTCTATTCTGGGGTCGATGACCCAGATAAGAATAAAGACCTAGAGGGCGTGCGCTTTGTTGAGATGCCTTGGCGCCTAGCGCCCAGCCCGATCAAGAACCGCGTGGCCGAGGCCTTCCCGGAAAGCCTGGATAATTATGCGGCCTTGGTCGCCCTAGGGGTTGATGCCTATCGGCTGTATCCGCGCTTGGCGCAAATGTCGGTTTTTAATGACGTTCGAATTCAGGGCGTGACCGGCGCCATGACACTGACCGAAAACGGCAGGATTCAGCGCGAGCTGGACTGGGCCGAGGTTCAAGATGGACTGATACGCCAAGTGCCCGCTACTGACCTGCTGCAATGAAGTCAGACCAGCCAAGTCACCTCAAGACTGGCGCGGACGCTGAGCGTTTGGCCGAAAACCTAGTGGTCACGGCCGGCTTGGCGGTCCTGGAGCGCAATTTTCGCAGTCGGTTTGGTGAAATTGACCTGGTTTGCCGCTCGCAACGAGAATTAGTCTTTGTCGAGGTTCGCTATCGAGCCCATACTCATTTTGGTTCCGCTGCGGCCACCGTCAACCTAGCCAAGCAAAAGAAGCTGACCAAGACGGCCCAATACTATATTTTGACCCATGCCCATTTAAGTAAACTTTTCATGCGCTTCGATGTCATCGGCATCAATATCAACCGACAAGCGCAGTGGATTAAAGGAGCTTTTTTAGCCACCATATGAACCCACAAGACATAATTATTGACCAGGTCGGCCTGGCATTAGAAACATTCCAAATGGCCGCCGAAACATTGGACAGCCTGATCGAACAGACCAGCGAAGTCATGACCGACTGCCTTATCAATGATGGCAAGATTGTCGTCTGTGGCATGGGTGCCTCTGGCGCTCTCGGGGCCGGCTTTGCCGCTCAAATGCTCAGTCGATTCGAACGCGACCGGCCCGGCTTGCCCGCCTTAATGCTCAGTAATGATGGCATCCTAACCAGTGCTGTCGCCTATGACAGCGGGCCAGGTGATATCTATGCCCGACAAGTGCGCGCGTTCTGCCATGCACCCGACATACTCCTGATCCTCTCCTCAACCGGCAATGCCTCGGCTCTGATCAAAGCGGTTCAGGCGGCGCACGAACAGGGCGTCTGCGTCATTGCACTGACCGGCGGCAGTGGCGGCGATGTTGCCACCTTGCTCGACGATAACGATATGGAACTGCGTGTGGAAAGCGACCGGGACAGTTGTGTCCAGCTGACCCATCATCTGGTCTTGAACTGCCTAGTTGAACTCATTGAAAATGCTATCTTTGGAAACGAATTATGAATCGCCTTTACATCCTGCCTTGGTTATTGGTCCTGCTGCTCACCGGCTGTGCGACTATCCGCGGTAGCATCACCGAAGACCCCATTCGACCGGACCCAGAAGGTCGCACCATGGGTGAGGTGATAGACGATAAGAACATTCAAACTCGTCTCAAGTTAAACCTGGTCAAATTAGATCAACGTTATGGGGACGCCAATGTCGACATTCAGGTCAACGCCGGCGTGGTTCTGATTGTCGGCCAGGTGCCGACCGCCGAACTGGTGACCTTGGCAACCGGGCTGTTGAAAACCGATACCCAAATTAAGGCGATACACAACCACCTCACGGCTGAACCGAATATTTCCACCGGCCTCAAAGCGAACGATAAGTGGCTCTCTGTTAAGACCCGCTCGCGAATGTTTACCACCGACTTCTTTCCATCGTCCAATATCGAACTGGTGGTCCAGCAAGGTATTGTTTACCTGATGGGTCGAGTCAGTGAAAAAACAGCCGCACAGGCTGTTGAAATTGCCTCAGAGGTCAATGGCGTGCAAAAGGTGGTTGTGGTCTTCCAAATCATTCCTTGATGTAGATCAGCACAAAATCCCCTGTCCTTTCTAGGCTAACAGGTAGCCATCGCGGTTTATTAACTCAACCGCGTTCCGTTATGCCTGCTGGAGGGACGACCATGTTTGAATTACGCCAGATCATCGTTTTATTGGATCAATCGGAAGAAAGTGTTACGGCGGTCGAAAAGGCGGCCATCCTGGCAAAAAAAACCGGCTCGCGCATGACGCTTTTCACCTCTGGCTATGACGGCGCCCTAAACAATCTCCAGAACCTGGCCGAAAATGCTCGCGACGCCTACCTGTCAAGGCTGCTCATTGGACTCGATAGCCTGGCAGCCATCGCCCGTGCCCAGGACATTGTCGTGCACACCGAAGCGGTATGGGATAAGCATGCTGGTGCCGCGCTGCTCAACTATATAGATGGCAATTCGGTCGACCTGGTGGTCAAGGCGACACACCACCAGAATGTTATCCAACGCACCTTTTTCAGCCAAACCGATTGGGAACTGATTCGCCATTGCCCAGTGCCCCTACTCTTGACGAAGGGCACTGCCTGGCACCCGAAGGTAACGGTCACGGCGGCCGTCGACCCAGTTCGCAGCAATGACAAACCGAGCTTTCTCGACGACCATATTATCCAATGCGGCCTCGATCTGGCGGCTCAGCTGGACGGCCAAGTTCAGCTCTTGCACGTCTATGACCCAACACCCCTAATGATTTACCTGGACCAACCGGCCATCAACTCAACCGATATCAGCGAGGAAATCCGCCAGCAACATCTGGATGCATTAGCCAGCTTGGCTTCGAGTAAGGGTATCGCAACGGACTTGGCGAAACTTGAGATGGGCTCCCCGGTACAGGTTATTCCGGACCACCTGTATGAAAACGATATCGACATTGTCATCATGGGCGCGGTGTCCCGATCCGGCTTCGAACGTTGGCTACTGGGTCATACCGCCGAGAAGGTGCTGGACCGAATCACGGTCGATATTCTCATCGTCAAATAGGCATGACGGCCATGCCATGCCTCGAGCCGGAGCGGCCTGAGCCCGCAAAACTCGCATTCCATGGCAGTGCAGATCGCACAAGACAGTTTTGATTTCTATTGCTGAGGGTGCAAGATCACCCGCAACTGCCTTACAATAGCGCAAAATCCTTTGTTCATTCGGCGTCTAATAGCTATGGAATCGTTAACCCTACCCAAATTAAGCCAAGCCCACGGTGAAGTAACCATCCCGGGCTCAAAAAGCTTATCCAATCGTATCCTGTTGCTGGCGGCTATCAGTCGGGGCACGACTGTTATCGATAATTTATTAGACAGCGACGATGTCCAGCATATGCTGCAAGCTCTGACTCAGCTTGGTGTCCGCTACGAACTCAATGCCGAGCGCACCCAATGTCGGGTTGTTGGGCTCGATGGTCCCTTGGCGCGCGGCCAAAGTGAAACCATCTTTCTCGGCAATGCCGGGACCGCCATGCGACCCCTGGCTGCGGCACTGTGTTTCGGCAGCGGCGAATTCATTCTGACCGGTGAAGAACGCATGTTCGAGCGTCCAATCGGCGACCTGATCGAAGCTATGCAAGCCCTAGGAGCAAATGTTGACTATCAGCAGAGCGCTGGCTTTCCGCCCCTTAAGATTAGCGCGCAGCCACTCACGGCGGCACCCGTGGCCATCGAAGGGAGTATCTCGAGCCAATTCTTGACGGCGATTTTGATGGCCGCACCCTTGTTAAAGCAACCCCTGACCATCAGCGTGACTGGTGAACTGGTGTCCAAGCCCTACATCGATATCACGCTCGATGTTATGCAACGCTTTGGCGTCACGGTCGTCAATAACGACTACCAGAGCTTTGTCATCGATGGTTTACAGAGCTATCAGTCACCGGGCAAGATTCTGGTCGAAGGTGATGCCAGCAGTGCTAGCTATTTTCTCGCAGCCGGCGCCATCGGCGGTGGCCCAGTTCGAGTTCACGGGGTGGGGACCGCCTCGGTGCAGGGCGACATCCGCTTTGCCGAGGTGCTGGAACAGATGGGGGCTACAGTGCTGCGCTCGGAAAACTGGATTGAGGTGGCGCACCAGGGCCCGCTCAAGGCGATCGATCTGGACCTAAACCATATCCCTGATGCGGCCATGACGATCGCCGTCGCGGCCCTATTTGCCGAAGGTACCACGGTGATCCGCAATATCTACAATTGGCGCGTTAAGGAAACCGACCGTATCGCAGCGATGACCACCGAACTGCGTAAACTCGGCGCGATCGTGGAAGAAGGCCGCGATTATCTAAGCATTACACCGCCCCAACGCGTCACGCCGGCCGCCATCGATACCTATAAGGACCACCGAATGGCCATGTGCTTTTCGCTCGCAGCCTTTGCCACAGACGGCATTGTGATCAACGACCCAGGCTGCACCGCCAAGACGTTTCCGGATTATTTTGAGCGCTTCAATAAAATCACCTCATAAAATTGGTATGACAAGGCGCACCCTATATACTGCGCCTCTAATTTTTTCCTTTTCGAGCAACGACCCTAAACGAGGCCCATTATGAGCTACACCCAGATCCCCGCCGGCAAAGATGTACCCAATGATATTTACGTAGTAATCGAGATCCCGGCCAATCATGCGCCTATTAAGTATGAGATCGACAAAGATATGGATGCTCTGATGGTCGATCGTTTTATGGCGACGCCGATGTTTTACCCGGCCAACTACGGCTATATCCCTCATACCTTGGCCGATGATGGCGACGCGGTAGATGTGTTAGTCGTTACCCCTTACCCAGTAGCCCCCGGTGCGGTGATTCGCTGCCGCCCAGTCGGCGTATTAGAAATGACCGACGAGGCCGGTGAAGATGCCAAAGTCATCGCTGTACCGCACGACAAGCTCAGCGCCCTCTATACCGACGTTAAGGAAGCCACCGATCTGCCGCCGCTACTGCTGGCGCAAATCAAGCACTTCTTCGAGAACTACAAGGCCTTAGAAGTGGGCAAATGGGTCAAGGTCAAGGGCTGGGCCGACGCCGATCGCGCTCGCGCTATCATCAGCGAATCCTTCGCAGCTGACAAAAAGTAATAACATTGCCAATTGTTCGGCATAAAAAAAGCGACCTAGGTCGCTTTTTTTATGGGTGCCTCGGACTAGCCGTTCTGCAACAGTTCCCGCAGATCGACAATGGCGGCATTGGCGCGCGAAATGTAATTGGCCATCACCAAAGAATGGCTGGGTATTAGACCAAAGCCGCTGCCATTAAGGATCATCGGTGACCAAATCGCTTCCTGGGTGGCCTCCAGCTCGCGGATGATTTGTTGCAAGCTGACCAGGGCATTTTTGTCCTCGAGCACCGGTGCAAAATCGACTTCGATCGCGCGCATCATATGGATCAACGCCCACGAGGTGCCTCGGGCTTCATAAAAAACATTGTCCACCAACAGACGCGGGGTCTTGATTTGGGTCTGCTTCTCGGTCGGGGTCGATTGCTCGGCGCTCGCCTGCCCGGCCATATCGGTATTGTAGCGTTGCTGGCCGACCGAGGCGCTTAGACGCTGAGAGAGCGAGCCAAGCCGGGTTTCGACATCTCGCAACCAATTTGACAGATTATCGGCTCGGGCATAAAACTGCGCCTTAGCGTTGGCGGGGTCGGCCAACCGGGTCATATAACTATCGATATACCCGATAGCATTGCGATACTCGCCTTCGGTTGAGGGCAAGATCCAACTGTCGTTATTGAAATTAAACAGCGGTTCGGCTTCGGCCAGATCCGGATCTTCGGTCGACTGGGACTGGGAGCGACTGAGGTCCTTACGGAAGGCTCGGGAGAGGTCGCGCACCTGAATCACCACACCAAATTCCCAGCTAGGCATGTTATCCAAAAAGATAGACGGCGGGGTGACGTCGTTTGACAGGTAGCCGCCCGGCTTGGTCAGCAGGGTGTCGGCTAGATGGCGCAGAGTGTAGGCGGTGGTATAGCCAACTACCGCTTGCTTACCTTGAGCCTTGGCGGATTGTTGGGCCAGGCTGACCACATTGGCCACCGCTGGCGAGTTGCTCCAATACAGTCCAAGTGCTGTCCACAGCAACAATATCAGGGTCAATCCAGCCATAAGCCAGTATTTCAAACTCTTGCCAACAGTCTTGGTGCCGGGGGCATTCGACGATTGGTGTCTTAAACCGTTCCAAAAGCGCTTAAATTGAACCTTTAACATGCTAAATTGTCTCCATTAAATAGCCACTTGAGGGTAACGCCAGACCCGCGCCCTGCCAATAGGCCAGCGGTCACATTCCTTGCCAAAATCCGCTCGGTGAGCGCAAACAGATGCTGTTCTGAGCGTATTTGGGGCCGAATTGAGTAAAAGACAGTATTTATTGAACATTTTTCACAACTAAAATTCACCCTACCCGTTGTGCATTGGTGTTTTCCTGATTATCTTGTGCTAATACTTGTTTTTTAGCGACTTTTCGCTACAAATAGACTTAAACTCAAACCCAGGGTGAACCATGGCATCGTTGCTGTTACTAAATGGACCAAATCTCAATCTGCTCGGTGTACGTGAGCCGGAGCTCTATGGTGCCAGCACCTTGTCCGATATAGTGGCGCAATTGTCCGCGGATGCGAGCACCTTGGGACACACGCTAGTCCACCTGCAGAGTAACCACGAAGGGGTCCTGATTGATCGAATTCATCAGAGCCTGACCGATGGTACAGACATGATATTGATCAACCCGGGTGCCTTTACCCATACCAGCATCGCTATCCGCGATGCCTTGGCTGGGGTAAAAACACCCTTTATCGAGCTGCATTTGTCGAACGTGCACGCTCGAGAAGATTTTCGTCAGCACTCCTACCTATCGTCGATAGCGGTCGGGGTGATTGCTGGCTTTGGACAAACGAGTTATCTCTTGGCGCTTACCGCAGCCAGTGAATACTTAACTAATAAAACACCACAGAATCAATAATTAGAGGTCATAGCATGGACATTCGTAAGGTCAAGAAGCTTATAGAGTTGTTGGAAGAATCCAACATCGATGAAATTGAGATTTCTGAAGGCGAGGAATCCATTCGCATCAGCCGCACCTCACGCTTAGCCGCTGCACCGGCCCAATATGCCTTCCAGGCTGCGCAACAGGCACCCATGCAGATGAGCGCTCCGGCGGCCCCTGAAGCCCCAGCAGCTGGCCCAGCGCCCGTTGCGCCGGCCGGCCACGCCGTCAAGTCTCCGATGGTGGGTACCTTCTATCGTTCGCCGTCACCAACCAGCTCGTCTTTTGTTGAAATTGGCCAGAAGGTCTCGGCCGGGGACACCATCTGTATCATCGAAGCGATGAAGATGATGAACCAAATCGAAGCCGACAAGAGCGGTACCGTCACCGCCATTCTCGCCGAAAACGGTGAGCCGATAGAATTTGATCAACCACTGGTCATGATCAGCTAAGCGGAGTAGCCCCATGCTGAACAAAGTTTTAATTGCCAATCGAGGTGAAATCGCGCTGCGCATTTTGCGTGCCTGTAAAGAACTCGGCATTAAGACGGTCGCGGTTCATTCCACCGCCGATCGAGAACTGAAGCACGTCAAGTTGGCCGATGAGGCCGTCTGTATTGGGCCGGCCGCCTCGGTTGACAGCTACCTGAATATTCCCGCTATTATTGCTGCGGCCGAAGTGACTCACGCTGATGCCATCCATCCCGGTTATGGCTTCTTGGCCGAACGGGCCGATTTCGCCGAGCAGGTCGAAAAATCTGGCTTCAAATTTATTGGACCAACGGCCGCGGTCATCCGACTTATGGGTGACAAGGTGTCGGCCATTCAGGCCATGAAAAAAGCCGGCGTTCCAACGGTACCGGGTTCTGACGGTGCCGTACCGACGGACCCAATTAAGTGTAAGAGCATTGCCTTGCGTATCGGTTATCCCGTGATTATCAAGGCTGCCTCTGGCGGCGGCGGGCGCGGCATGCGTGTGGTCCACAAAGAACAGGATCTGCTCAGCTCCATCACCATTACCCAGACCGAAGCGGCCGCGGCTTTTGGCGATGGCACGGTCTACATGGAGAAGTTTTTAACCAATCCTCGCCATGTTGAAATCCAGGTCTTGTCCGATGGCCAGGGTCACGCCATTCATTTGGGCGATCGTGATTGCTCTTTGCAACGGCGGCACCAAAAGGTGCTCGAAGAGGCCCCTGCACCACACATCGACCTGGCCGCACGACAGACCGTGCAAGACGCATGCGTCAAGGCCTGTATTGATATCAATTACCGCGGTGCCGGCACCTTCGAGTTTCTCTATGAAGCGGGCCATTACTACTTTATTGAAATGAATACCCGTGTTCAGGTGGAGCACCCGATCTCAGAAATGGTCACCGGTGTCGACATCATCAAGGAACAGTTGAATATAGCAGCGGGCCTGCCCCTGACTTACACTCAAGAACAGGTCAAAATCGAAGGCCATGCCTTTGAATGCCGTATCAATGCCGAAGACGCCGTAACCTTTATGCCCAGCCCGGGTCGCATTACCCAGTTCCATCCACCGGGTGGCTTAGGCGTGCGTTGGGACTCTCATATCTACGCCGGCTACTCGGTACCACCCTTCTATGATTCGATGATCGGCAAGCTGATCACCTTTGCTCCGACCCGTGCCGAAGCCCTAAAGCGCATGGCATCGGCCTTGGATGAACTGGTTATCGGTGGTATTCGAACCAACGTCGATCTGCACAAGAAACTGGTTCTCGATGCCGCTTTTATCGAAGGTGGTGTCAATATTCACTATCTTGAGCACAAGCTGGCCGACGAACAGTAGTCCCGCAGCGAAGGTTCGGGCACCACAAGGTCGCCCGAGCCTTTGAATTCCGAGCCTAGAAGCATGCAAAAACAGCCCACCATTCTGCTATTATTGGCAAAATTATTGAGATAACCCGATGCCTTGGTTACAAATACGACTTGCCACCCTGCCCGAACACAGTGAGATACTGGAAGATGCCTTGCTGCTAGCTGGCTGTAAAGCCGTCACCCTAATCGACACAGACGATCAACCAGTTTACGAACCGATCCGCGGCACCACACCGCTGTGGCAGCACACCACCATTCAAGGCCTATTTGAAGAGGATGTGGATGTCGCCCACCTGGTCGCGCTCATGGATTCCGTGATTGCCGCTCACCAGCTTAGGGTCGCTTCAATCAGCACCGAGATTTTGGAAGATAAGGACTGGGAACGGGAGTGGATGGACAATTTCAAACCCATCGCCTGTGGAGATCGCTTGTGGATCGTACCCTCCTGGCAGACGCCGCCCGATGCGGCTGGGGTCAACCTAAAGCTGGACCCCGGCCTGGCGTTTGGTACCGGTACCCATCCCACGACTTTTTTGTGCTTGCAGTGGCTAAATGACCATATCCAAGCCGGCGATACGGTCTTGGATTATGGCTGTGGCTCGGGCATATTGGGGCTCGCGGCTCTGTTACTCGGCGCAGAGCGCATGACCGGTATCGATATAGACCCGCAAGCACTCATCGCGACGGATAACAACGCGGCGGTAAATAATATCGCCGCAGAGCGGTATTTTGTTACCACCGATACCAATGACCTAGAAAGTCATTATCAGATAGTCATCGCCAATATCTTGGCCGGGCCCCTATGCGATCTCAGTGATGCTATCGCCAGCTACCTAAAACCCGGACAACCCTTAGTACTTTCCGGTATATTAGCCCATCAGGCGGACACGGTTATGGCTGCTTACAGCGCGACTATCACGTTCGATCCGGTGGTTACCTTGGACGGCTGGGTGCGCTTAAGCGGCCGGCGCAAAGCGGTACGAGAACGACTATAATCTTGGCTCGATCGGCTCAGCCAAAGGCTTTGGCCCGATGTTAGGCCCCTATTGAACGTCTTAGAATCGGCTATCGACTTGGCAAAATATTAACAGCCAATCTCAACGATAATTTTTGTTAAGCATGGATGCCCAAGGATATACAGTAATGGTTGAATCGTTTATTACGCAATGCCCCCATTGTGGGACATCGTTCCGGGTTAGAAGCGAGCAGTTGGCTGTGGCCAATGGATCGGTTCGATGCGGTGCGTGCTTGCAAGTATTCGGTGCCCGAAACCATCTCGTCACCAGCCCCTCATCGGGCAATCGCCCCGCAGCCGCGCCGGCCGCCAAGCCCAGTGCGCCTAAAACCGAGACCAAGCCTGCGAGTCCACGTCAACCCGCACCGCGACCCCCGGCAGCGCCTGGGCCAGAGCCTGAGTCAAAATTTGGCGGATTTTCAGCCTCCGAGGACGAATTTGTCTTTGCCGATGGTGATGATGACTTTATTTTCGATGACAACGCCGATGATCGCCTGTTCGGTGACGATGCATCGGAGGAGGGTTTTGGCGAGCTGTCTGACAGTTTCCGCAACCTAGACGACTCGACCAACAAGCCGAACCGTAAAGTCGATCATTTTCAACGCGAAGCTCAAGAACTCAATACGCCGGGGTTGACCGATCCCGATGAGCAAGACGAACGCTGGGCCGAGTCCATTCTTGAGGATATGGAGAACGATACCAAGCCCATGACAGCTGTGTTCAATGCTGGCGAGGTTAATCAACGCGCAACAGGGTCCCTGGCCAAACCTGTGGCACCAGCAAGGAGGTCAGCCAGTTTTGAACCGGACTTCCCGATGCCGCAGACCGCCTCGCAAGTGGTCAATAAGGTCAACCACGCCCCAGATCTGGATTTCCAGCTGGAGGACCGGTTACATCGATTGCGGCCTCTGGGTTGGATTGCGGTGGTTGGTTTGCTCCTAGTGTTGGCCGGCCAATTAGCCTGGCTGGAGCGCAATCACTATGCGCGCATGGATCAATGGCGGGGCCTCTATCAGAGCGCCTGCAACGTGCTGGGCTGCAGCCTACCGGCTCAGGTAGACCTGGACAATATCCGCAGCTCCCTGCTGGTGCGCGAGCATAAGGATCCGAATCTGAAAGACCTGCGCATGGTCGATATTGTCTTGACCAATAGGGCACCCTTTAAGCAGGCGTTTCCGCTGCTACTACTGCAATACACTGATGTAAATGGCAAGCTGGTAGCCGATCAACGGTATCATCCGGACGAGTATCTCAAGGGTGAATTAACCGGGGTCGAACTGATGCCCATTAATACCCGAATTTATGTTTCTCTAGCGATCCGGACGCCGGTGGCCGGTGCCGTCAACTACCAGCTATTATTAAGCCCTTCCTAATCGGCGCCTTGCTGCAACCCTAAGCTAAGCCGTTGAAAACCCAAGCTTTAGTGTGCCCGCAGGGGGGCGCCTTGGGTTTCCACCCTAAGGCAACAAAAAGCCTGAAATAATGGCTTTATTGCGAAGTTCTCACTTTCTTTAGCCCCCAAGAACAGCTATGCTTCCGCGCCCCTAAGTTGAGCGTTTTTTGAACGATTTATTGTGTTTAAAATTGGACCCTATACCATAGATCAGCCGACGGTGCTTGCGCCGATGGCTGGTGTTACAGATCAACCCTTTCGCAAACTCTGCCGGGCCTTAGGGGCTGGGTTAGTGGTGTCAGAAATGGTGACGAGTGACACTCGCCTATGGAAAAGCAATAAATCCCAATGGCGACTGAACCATGACGGCGAGGGTGAACCAATCAGCGTCCAGATAGCCGGCGGTGAACCCACCATGATGGCTGACGCCGCGCGCGAAAATGTCGTCTTGGGGGCCCAAATCATCGATATCAACATGGGTTGCCCGGCCAAGAAGGTGTGTAACCGTGCCGCCGGGTCGGCCTTGCTTAAAGACGAACAGCTGGTCGCCGATATATTGCGAGCAGTCACCGCGGCTGTGGATGTCCCGGTGACCCTGAAAATCCGCACCGGTTGGGATGCGGAGTTAAAAAATGCCGTTCGCGTTGCTAAGATGGCAGAGGACTGCGGTATCGCCCTCTTGTCAGTGCATGGCCGTACCCGAGCCGATGCCTTTCGGGGTGAGGCCGAATACGAGACCATCGCCGCGGTAAAACAGGCAGTTGGCATCCCAGTACTGGCCAATGGCGATATCGATAGCGTCCATAAGGCCAAAGCCGTATTACACCTGACCGGAGCTGACGGGGTCATGATTGGCCGTGCCGCGCAAGGCAATCCGTGGATTTTTAATGCCATCAATCACTTTTTATTGACCGGTGAAGAGCTACCAAAACCGGATATGGACACGGTACAACGCACCCTGAACGAACATGTTCAGGCACTGCACCAATTCTACGGTGACTTTATGGGCGTGCGCATTGCCCGCAAACACCTGGGTTGGTATTTGGGCGGACAAGGCCTACCCAAACACAGTTACCAAGAAATTATTCTGCTTGAGAGCAGTCAACTGCAACTCGGCGCAATCAATACACTTTTTGACAATTTTGAACGACTTAAGGAAACCACCGCATGAACCTAGATACTTTCGCGCCCAAGAGCGATTCTCCCGACAGCCTGACTTACCAGGCGGCCGCCGAACAGCCCCAGACCTTGCGTGACAGCGTTGAAATTGCCATGCGCAATTATTTTTCCCATCTTGAGGGGCAGGACGTTACCAACGTCCACCAGATGGTTTTGACCGAGGTTGAGGCACCTATGCTGGAAGCGGTGATGCGTTATTGCCGCGACAATCAAACCAAGGCCAGCAAGGTCTTGGGTTTAAATCGCGGGACCTTACGCAAAAAGCTGAAGGAGTATGGGCTTCTTTAAGGCTCTAATAAAAGGCGACTGCGGTCGCCTTTGTTCATTCTGCGCCCTTATTTTTTGACCGATCAATCAAATTTTAACCACTATGACCCGTTTCGAGGACTCCATGAGCCAATCTGCATCCGTAATTGCCCCTAAACGCGCGCTAATCAGCGTTTCCGATAAGACCGGTATTGTCGAGTTTGCCCGCGCCTTGCGCGCCCGCGGCGTTACCCTTATCTCCACCGGGGGCACCTTTAAGCTGCTGCAACAGAACGATATAGAGGTCACCGAAGTGTCCCAAGTGACTGCGTTCCCCGAAATGATGGCCGGTCGCGTCAAAACCCTGCATCCATTGATCCACGGTGGGATATTGGGGCGGCGTGGCATCGACGATGAGGTTATGCGCGAACACGGCATCAGCGCCATCGATCTGGTCGTAGTGAACCTCTATCCCTTTGCCCAAACCATTGCCAATGCCGATTGCAGTTTGGCCGACGCGATCGAAAACATCGACATCGGGGGGCCAACCATGGTCCGCTCGGCCGCCAAGAACCATAAGGATGTTGCCATCGTGGTCAGCGCCGACCGATACCCGGAGCTGATCGAACAGTGGGACCTAGATGGGGGTTTCAGCGCCGCCACCCGCTTTGCACTAGCACGTGCCGCCTTTGAACATACCGCTCAGTACGATGGCATGATCGCCAACTATCTCGGTACAGTGCCGGTCGACACACCGGCCTCGGCGATCCCAGAGCGTGCCGACTTCCCCAATACCTTTAATAGCCAATTTATCTTAAAAGATATCATGCGCTATGGTGAAAACCCACATCAGCGCGCGGCCTTCTATATCGAAGAGGGTGCCAGCGAAGCGGGCATTGCCACCATCACCACGCTGCAAGGTAAGGCCCTGAGCTACAACAATATTGCCGATACCGACGCGGCCCTGGAATGCGTGAAGAGCTTTTCCGCCCCGGCCTGCGTTATCGTCAAGCATGCCAATCCCTGTGGTGTGGCCACCGGCGCAACGCTAAAAGAAGCCTATCAACGCGCCTTTTCAGCCGATACCACGTCCGCCTTTGGTGGCATCATTGCCTTTAACCGGGAGCTCGATGTGGCCGCGGCCGATGCCATCATTGGCAAGCAGTTTGTCGAGGTAATCATTGCGCCCGCGGTCTCGGCCGAAGCCGCGGCATTGGTTGCCAGCAAGCCGAATATACGACTGCTCGCTTGCGGCTATTGGTCGACCCCGACCCCGGCGCTCGATTTCAAACGGGTGACCGGCGGATTACTGGTGCAGGACCGGGATTTGGGTATGATCGGCGCCGACGATCTGCGTGTAGTGACCAAACTGGCGCCCTCACAACAACAGATAGAAGATCTCTTATTTGCCTGGAAAGTGGCCAAGTTCGTTAAATCCAATGCCATCGTCTACGCCAAAGACGGCCTCACCACCGGCATCGGTGCAGGGCAGATGAGCCGGGTCTACAGCGCCATTATTGCGAACATCAAGGCAAAGGATGAGGGGCTGGAGATCACCGGCTCGGCGATGGCCTCTGAGGCCTTCTTGCCCTTCCGTGATAGCCTGGATCAGGCCGCCGAGATGGGTGTCAGCGCCGTTATTCAGCCCGGCGGCAGTATGCGCGACAACGAAGTTATAGCCGCCGCCGATGAGCATGGCATTGCCATGGTCTTTACCGGCATGCGCCATTTCCGCCACTAGAGGATAGCATTATGAACATATTGATTATTGGTAATGGCGGGCGCGAACACGCCCTGGCTTGGCGCGCTAGCCAAGCTGAATCCGCTGGCCGCACCTTTGTTGCGCCGGGCAATGCCGGCACCGCCGCAGAACCGGGTATTGAAAACGTTGCACTCGACGTGCTGGATTTTGCCGGCCTAGCCGACTTTGCTCGCGCCAATGAGGTCGAACTGACCATCGTCGGGCCCGAAGTGCCGCTGGTGGCTGGTATCGTGGACTTTTTTGAAGCCCAGGGTCTCGCGGTATTTGGACCCACTCAGGCCGCGGCTCAGCTGGAAGGCTCCAAGGCCTTTGCCAAGGATTTCCTCGCCCGACACCAGATCCCCACGGCATTTTATGGCGTGTTTACCGATGAAAGTGAAGCTATTGCCTACATCGAAGCCAAGGGCGCGCCGATAGTCATCAAGGCCGACGGCCTAGCCGCGGGTAAGGGTGTTATCCTGGCTCAGACCAATGCCGAGGCCATCGAAGCGGTCCAGGATATGCTATCAGGCAATAAGTTTGGTGCAGCTGGCGCGCGTGTCGTGGTAGAACAGTTCCTGAGCGGTGAAGAGGCCAGTTTTATCGTCATGGTCGATGGTGAGGACGTCTTGGTTCTGGCCACCTCACAGGATCATAAGGCGCGCGACAATGGCGATCAGGGCCCCAACACCGGCGGCATGGGGGCTTACTCACCGGCACCGGTGGTGAGCGATGCCATTCACCAACGGATAATGGCAGAGGTGATTTACCCGACCGTTCAGGGCATGGCTGCCGAAGGCAATCGCTACCGCGGGTTTCTCTATGCCGGCATTATGGTCGCTGCCGATGGCACCCCCTATGTCTTGGAATTCAATTGCCGCTTCGGCGATCCGGAAACTCAACCCATTATGATGCGTCTGCAGTCTGATCTGGGCCAGTTGTGTCTGGCGGCCATCAACGGTCAATTGTCCGAGCAGACGGCGCTCTGGGATGAGCGCGCCGCCGTGGGTGTGGTTATGGCCGCCGGCGGCTATCCGTTCGCTTATCGCCAAGGCGACCCAATTGCCGGTATTGCCGCGGCAGAACGAGCCGGCACTAAGGTGTTTCAAGCCGGTACTCGGCTCGATGCCGAACAGGGTCTGGTCACCCAAGGTGGTCGGGTACTCTGCGTAACGGCCCTGGGCGACACGGTCGCGCTGGCACAAGCACAGGCTTATCTTGGTGTGGCGGAGATACAATGGCAAGGAGCCTATTACCGCACCGACATCGGTCACAAGGCGATCAATCGCGACAGCTGATCGTTGTTCCAAACACTGGCCGGAGCTGCTGAGCAGCGCTCGGTCCCGGCCAGTGACCTGGGCTTTTGAAAAAAAATTTTCCGGTTCTCTCACCGATCTCAGCGCCGCCGCTATACTACTTATTCGCTCTTACCGGATAGTGGGTTCTCATGCTAAAACGCCTGCTGTTGATATGCCTGTTTACCAACATCTGGTCTTGGGCCCAGGGCTTTGAGTCCATTCAGATCGAGCAACCTTATCTCAATGCAAATGTGGTCTCAAACGGCGCCTATCTCAATACGCCAAGCGATCCTTACCCAATCCTTGAGGTGATCAGCCCCGCCATCCTGCGCCAGTTCACTCCGGTCCATGGCTCGGAAATCGGATACCATCAGCTTGCGTCGGAGACCTGGCTTACCTTTGCCGTCGATAATCTGACCAAGCGCTCACTGCGTCTGTTTCTGATTCTGGAAGCCCCCTTTCTGGCCACGGCAGAGCTGTATTATAACCTCGACGCCGCAAGTGGTTATCAGCACGTTGCCACCGGGGCTGATATGGGCTTAAACGACCGGCCTTATCAGTTGGGTAACTATATTCTGCCCATAGCACTGGAAGCCGGTACTCAGCAGCTGTTTCTAAGGATTGACCCTATCGCCGCAACCAATATGGCCGTGCGCCTGGTCGATGAGGCGACTCTAGTCCGCGCACTGCGCACCAGCCTACAGTTTAATACACTAGTGCTCATGCTGGTCCTGATGGCCATCGGCATCAGCTGCCATGCCTATTATCTCTTTCGGATTGGCACTGCCATCTGGGCAGCCGTACTCAATCTGGGTGTTTTGATCAACCTGAACGGCTGGAACGGCCATATCACCCAGTGGCTAGCCAATATCGCCTATATTGAGGTGGGCGCCATTAATGTCGGGGCTTTTATGACCCTGATGGCCATGACTGGAATGCTTACCACGATGCGTGCCGATCAGTTTTCCCGTTGGGTAGCCGATGCACTGATCTGGCTCGGCCGATTGTTGATCATTTTGCTCGGACTGGCTTGCTCGCCGTTCACCATCGACCTGCTGGCAGTACACAGCTTCGTTATACCGACGGCTATGATCCTTATCAGCCTCTACTGGATAGAGAGTGGCCCCAACAGTTTCTCAGAGCGCCTCGCCTTAGCGGGCTGCCTAGTGCTGATGAGCTATTTCATTTGCACCACTCTAATCCTGATGGGCTTACTATCGACCACTGGGGCGATGCTGTATTCACTCAGTCTCATGGCGGTGCTGGCGGCCATCCTGATCACCCTCGCCAGTTGGCAGGCTGCAAAAACTAAGGGTGCCAGACTGGCGGTTGAGGGGCTCGTTATCCCCGATGTACACTGGCCGCTGTTAAGAAAACTGAATCACGATATTCGCGGCCCAATCAATGGCGTGTTGGGTATGGCCGAGCTTATGCAGGACACCACGCTGTCGGCGCACCAACAAGACTATGTCAACACGGTGCAAAATGCTGGCTTTGCCTTGCTGCGTGAAGCCGATCAGTTGCAGAATTTGATCCGCATCGGCCTAAACCGACTGCCGGAAAACGATGATGAATTCGACCTTTTTGATCTTATTGAAGATACAGTTCAGCCCTTTTCCCGTATTGCCCATAGCAAACACCTGGAGCTGGTGCTCGATATTGCGCCCGACATACCCACCCAGTATCGCGGCAATGCCCATATAATCGGTCAGATCCTATCGAATCTGCTTGATAACGCATTAAAATATACCGAACATGGCGAGGTGTTGCTAACAGTAAAACCATGGCAAAATCAGCGGATCCGCTTTGCTATAATCGATACTGGACCGGGCATGGCAAAGGACTCAAAAGCTCGGCTATTTCACTTTCCAGACAGCCACGATGCCAAGCAACAGCTGCCTAAAGACGTGCATTTGGGCTTACCCATTAGCAAGTATTTGGTCGGCATCTTGGGAGGACAATTAACGCTTAGCAGCGAATTACGCAGGGGAACCAGCTTCTGGGTCGATCTGCCCCTCGCCAGTGCGGCTGACCTCGATGCTGGCAGGGCGACGGGCAGCACGCCGCTGCCGGAAGACCTGCGCCTGATGGTGGTCGACGACAACCTGACCTGCCGTAAGGTGATCGAGCACTTGGCCAAGAGTTGGGCGGTAGAGGTGCTGAGCATGAGCAATGGTCAGTCGGCACTGGCCAACTTGCACAACGAATACCATAAGGGCCTGCCCATCGATGTGCTAATATTAGACCAAAATATGCCAACCATGAGCGGTGCTGAGCTGGCCCAACGGATCCGTCAGGATGGAAGCCTCAATAAGGATATCATTATTATTATGATGACCGGGACCGACGAACTGGCCAATGACTTGGGCGGGGATGAGGCGGGGATGGAATATTTTCTCTCCAAGCCGGTTTCGGCTCGAACCTTACGCCAGACGCTGAACCGAGCTATGCCCACAATCATGAAAAACCGGGAAAACATCCATGCCAAGAATTCTCTCTTTTACTGACCGATTGATCGGCCAATTCGACAACGCGCTGCGCACCCTGACGCCGGGTGCCGTCAGCGCTGGCACGCAAAGCCCAGCACATGCTGTGGCCCAAACCGAGCTCAGTGACGCCGAACGACGCCATAGCGTGGGCTTAATGCGCATCAATCACAGCGGCGAGGTCTGTGCTCAGGGTTTGTATCAGGGTCAGGCACTCACCGCTCGGTTGCCAACGGTACGCGCTAAGATGACCTTGGCCGCGCAAGAAGAGCTCGACCATCTGGCCTGGTGTGACCAGCGCTTGCAGGAGTTGCAGGGCCGCACCAGTTGGTTGAACCCAATTTTTTATGGTCTGTCTTTTGGTCTGGGGGCGCTGGCCGGTGCCGCAGGAGATCGCTATTCCTTGGGCTTTGTCGCTGCGACCGAAGATCAGGTTAGCCACCACCTAAGCGCCCATCTGCAACAGATTGAGCAGATTGATAGCCGTTCGAGCGCGATTTTAGAGCAGATGTTGACGGACGAACGACAACATGAGGCTCAGGCCTTGGCAGCGGGAGGGATTGAATTTTCGCCACCGGTGAAACAATTTATGACCGGCGTCTCGAAACTGATGACCAAGGTTACTTACTATATCTAGGCCCAAGCGCGGTTGCATTGGACGACCGTTGGCAGGCTGCTGACCCAGAGCTAACGGGTGTCCGGGGTCACGCGCAGAACTTCATCGGCGGTCGTGCTACCGGCCGCTATTTTACGCGCTCCAGACAAGCGCAAACTCAGCATACCTTGACGAATAGCGGCTTTGCGCAGGCTTTGGGGATCGCAGCCGTCTTGCACCAGATCCGCTAGAGCGTCACTCATCACGAAGCTTTCATAGACACCCGACCGACCCGAGAAGCCGGTATTGCGACATTCTAGGCAGCCCACCGGCTGATAGACTCTGGCCGGTTTTCTTGCCGACCAGGGACGCATCAGCTGTTGCCAGGTGGCGTCGTCGATGTCCGTTTCGGCCTTACAATGCGGGCACAGGGTGCGGATCAACCGTTGCGCCATCACCCCGAGAATGGTCGATTTAAGCAGATACCCGGGCACACCGAGATCGAGCAGTCGAGTGATCGCCGATGGCGCGTCATTGGTGTGCACCGTCGATAACACCAGATGGCCGGTTAGAGCGGCCTGAATCGCCATTTGAGCGGTTTCCAGGTCGCGAATCTCACCGATCATAATGATATCCGGATCTTGACGCATCAGGGCGCGAATACCCTCAGCAAAATTGAGATCGATAGTGGCTTGGATCTGCATCTGATTAAAGGCCGGCTCAATCATTTCGATCGGGTCTTCGATGGTGCAGACATTCACCTCAGAGGTGGCCAAACTCTTAAGGGTGGCATAGAGGGTCGTGGTTTTACCCGACCCGGTAGGCCCGGTCACCAATATAATACCGTTGGGTTGGCGAATCATGGCGCGCCAATTGGTCAGGTCGTCATCGGACAGGCCGAGCTGATCGAAGGTCTTGAGTAACACCTGCGGATCGAAGATCCGCATCACCAGTTTTTCACCAAAGGCGGTCGGCAAGGTCGAGAGCCGCAATTCAACCTCAAGGCCATCCGGCGTCTTAGTCTTGACGCGGCCATCCAATGGCCGGCGTTTCTCGGCGATATTCATTCGGCCAAGAATCTTGATACGACTCAATACCGCCTGGCCGACCTGAATCGGCATCTGATACACCGAATGCAACACCCCGTCGATGCGCAATCGAATATGCGCATATTCGCGCCGCGGCTCGATATGGATATCGCTGGCGCGTTGCTCAAAGGCGTATTGGAATAACCAGTCGACGATATTGACTATATGCTCATCGTTCGCCTCGGGGCTGGCCAGTTTGCCCAGTTCTATTAGCTGTTCGACATTGCCCAAACCGCTGCCCTGGCCCTTACCGCTGGCACGGGTGACAGAACGATTGAGCGCGTAAAACTCCAAGCCAAAGCGCGCGATGTCATCGGGAACTGCGAGGAATTTATCGATCTTACGGCGGGTCACTTGAGCGATGGTCTCTTCCCAACCGGTCAACAGGGGCTCACTGGTGGCAATCTGGACTCGATCCGCGCTAACCTTGAGCGGCAACAAAGAATAGCGTTTGGCGTATTCATAAGACATGATCGAGGCAAGGGATTCGACATCAACCTTGAGCGGATCTATATGGATAAAGGCTAAGTCCAAGGCTTCCGCTAACCACTGGGTCAGAGTGAGTGCGGTGAGTTTTTTACCCGGGTGGGCTTGATCGGCAAGCCCAAAGGCCGCGATCTGGTGAATGGCGTGTGTGTTAGGGTCACGTTTTTGGCTGCGCGCCTTGGCCGCCTGCGTCGCGCTGAGTCGTTGGCTTGTTTCCAGTTGAATCAGCAGGTCGTCAACCTGCAGCTTCCCGGGCAGTAAATTCAAATAGGGCTTTCTCCTAAGGCCTCCCGACCACTAATTAGCTTATTGGCCAACTGCTTAATATCACGCAGCAATACAGTCTGCGAGCGGGTCCAACTGTGAATGCTGGCCTGTTGTTCAAAGGGCAAATCATTGAGCCAACCTTTCAGCTGAGTTACCACATCGATGGCCGATAAGCGGGATAAATTATCTTCCAAGGCCTGCAAGGGTGCGCGAAGATCACCCAATTCTTTGCCATAGAGTCGGTCGAAATACTGGCACAACATCAGTAAGCGATGCACTGCAGGGGACTGCGACAGGGCGTTGCTGGTGCTGCCGGAAAAGCAATCGGTGCGCAATTCGTTTAATGCCTTGTCAAAACTATAGTCCAGACCATCGGTCACCGGTTGCTCACCAAAACGGACCTGTTCGGCCAGTTGACCCACACGCCACTGCTGGCCGTGCAACCAGGCGGTCAGGCACAGAATACGACTGCCCAATTCTGGATTATTCTGTAACAGCCGCAAGGCCTTTAAAGCCTTTTTAGCCTTACTTTGTTGCAAACTGATGGCCACTGACTTGGGTTCGTCCTCCGCATCTTGCGACAGCGCAAAGCAGGCCGGCCACCAAGATAGGATTGGCGTGACGGTTGCGGAGATCCACTTGAGCTGGTCGTGGGCATAGTCGATCTGCGTCTTCGGCATCATGCCTTGGAACCATTCGATCTCGGTATGCATATTGCCCAGCGTGACAACAAACTCCTGCAGATGGCGCCATTGCTGCGAGGACCAAAACACTTGCCAACTGCGTTGCAGCCGCTCCATTTCATAGCCAAACAGGGCACAAAAGGCACTTTCCATGCTTTGTTGGGGAACTATATCGGGTAATTCAACATGGTTGTCGGTAAAGCCATTACAGATGCGATGACCGCGTTCGGCTTTCGATATATCCGACGGCATCACCGCCACTCGCGCACTTATTTCCAGCGCCAGAGCGAACAGATCCGAGAGCTGGCCGTCTTTTAACTCCAGTTCGAGCTCAGAGATGGCGTCGCTACCGGCCT
This sequence comes from Reinekea sp., assembly GCF_982785585.1. Classification (NCBI taxonomy): domain Bacteria; kingdom Pseudomonadati; phylum Pseudomonadota; class Gammaproteobacteria; order Oceanospirillales; family Saccharospirillaceae; genus Reinekea; species Reinekea sp. Next base: position 47,321 of record NZ_CEYAVF010000009.1, read on the forward strand.
GACACGCTACCTGACCGAGGTCGAGTACCAGCTCGATTTTGGATAGATTATAGGTAATTTGCCAGCTGGTGCGGGTGAAATTGGTACTGAACAGGGGTTCCAGCTGCTCGGCCTGAAGGCCCACTGGCAGGCCCTGTTCGGGAAATAGGGCCATCTCTAGGGTATTGCTGGTTATGCCATACTCCCACTCATCGCGCTGGTGCAGACCGCCACTGTTCAGGCCGCGCGTTTTCAGCGTCTGGAGATAACCCTGCGGCGTCTTACGTATCCGCAGTGCAGAACCAACCTGGGTCAATTGACGCGCTGGGGTATCAAAGTAGGTGTTTTCCAAAAAAGCTGTTTCGGCCGAATAGGCCGACAACAACTCTAGGGCCAGAAAGTCGTCGATCGACTGTTCACTGATGGTCAGTTTTAGTTCTATTTCCTGCGCCATATTGCCCTGTCCTTTAAGCCAGCCTGCTTTGGGTTGATGATTCCTATTGTTATCAGCTGAGGGATTAGACACCCAGCTGTATTGGGTCACATGCCGATTATTGTTATCCATAGAGTGTAGGTGCTAAATGGACTGTAACCCAGTTTGGCCGGCAGAAAAACTAAAAATGAGTCAACACGCAAACCGACAGGCTTAAAGAACCTAGGGGTGGAGCGGCATTGATCTCCAGACTGGAACCTTAACTGACCTCGATCAGCTCATGACTGTGGCTTATTTCGACGCCACCTTGCTCCAGCATCAGGGATGCACTGCAGTATTTTTTGGCAGACAATTCGATCGCTCGGTGCACTTGGGACTCTTTTAGAGCTCGACCGGATACTAAAAAATGAATATGTATTTTGGTGAATACCGCCGGTACCGTCGTTGCCCGCTCTGCTTGCAACTGAATTTGACAATCCACTACGTCTTGACGGGCTTTTTGCAAAATACCGACCACGTCATAGGCGGTACAACCGCCGAGCCCGACCAGGAGCAATTCCATCGGTGTTGGCCCCTTGGCAGCGTCGGAATCCCGCGCCGCACCGTCGACAAAGCCGGTGAAGCCGCTATTTGACTCGTATGAAAATGCTTTCTCGCCAACCCACTGCAATGATGTTTTCACTTTTAATCGATCTCCTAAAAAATTGAGCGCCATAACGCAGACCCATATTATTGAGCATTGGTACGCAATTGACAGCGCTAATTTTGAAATTTCGGCTAAAGTTGAGTGAGGTAGGTAAAAAGAACATGACTTTTTAAAAGGGGAACTGCGTCAAACAACTGATGTTTGGCCATGGCCAGCTTGCTGTAGCTACCCCATAATAATTGGACAGCTGAGTCATCGCCCGTCGGTGCTGTTCAGCCTTTCAGTAACATTGGAATCCACTTTCTATGCTACATAATACCCTAGAACATAAGCACCTAGATTACTTCCTATCCCAATGTCATCGGCGGCGCTATCCGGCCAAAACTACGCTGATCTATGCCGGGGACAAGAGTGACTCCCTCTATTACATCATCAAAGGCTCCGTTTCGGTCATTATCGAGGAAGATGATGGTCGCGAAATGATTATGGCTTACCTGAATGCCGGCGATTTTTTCGGCGAAATGGGCCTATTCGATTCATTAAATTCCCGATCTGCTTGGATCAAAACCAAAAGCGAATGTGAAGTAGCCGAAATATCCTACTCCAAGTTTCGAGAAATCACCCACAACGACGCCCGCATTCTGTACTTTATTGGTGAGCAGATGGCTACTCGGTTGCGCAACACCACCCGCAAAGTAGGCGATTTGGCCTTCCTCGATGTCACCGGCCGGGTTGCTCGCACCCTGCTCGAGCTGTGCAAACAGCCGGATGCCATGACCCACCCTGAAGGCATGCAGATTAAGATAACCCGGCAAGAAATCGGTCGTATCGTAGGGTGCTCACGCGAGATGGTTGGCCGAGTATTGAAGGGCTTGGAAGAGCAAGGCCTGGTGTCCGTCAAGGGCAAGACCATGGTTGTGTTCGGTTCGCGCGAATTCTTTCAACAGGGCACCTAGGGACTTAAGCTATTAAACGTTATGCAAACATCCCTCAGGGGTGCGTTGGAACGGGGTAACCCACCTTACGCAGCCTAATGCTTGATTCAGGTCAGTGCCTAATGCCTTGTCTGTCGCTAAGGTAGTCAAAACACTGGAGAATCAGATGACACCGGCCAATAAGTGGTATGTGCCTTGGGATGATGCCCTCATCCGCCAATACGATGTCACTGCACCACGCTACACCTCCTACCCGACCGCCGCGCAATTCCAATTATTGGCGCCAAAAAAGGTACAGGAGCATCTTGACCGGCAACGCCCGGTCACTGATCCCCTCTCGCTGTACCTCCATATCCCCTTTTGCCAACATATCTGCTTTTATTGTGCCTGTAATAAAATTGCGACCAAGGATCGCAGCCGGGCAGATGGTTATCTGGATATGATCGAACGGGAAATGGCCCTCCAGGCGCGCAACTTTGGCCATCGACCCATCAGCCAACTGCACCTCGGCGGCGGCACGCCGACCTTTCTCAGCAACGGTCAAATGACCCGACTATTGGATCTGGTCGCGGTCTACTTTGACTGGGACCCAGTAAACCAACCCGGCGAGTTCTCCATCGAGCTGGATCCGCGTGAAACCTCCGATGAGATGCTCCAGCTTTTGCGCCGGCGAGACTTTAATCGGCTCAGCTTCGGGGTTCAAGATTTCGACCCTCGGACCCAGGTTGCGATCAATAGAGTCCAGTCCTTTGAGCTGGTCCAGCACAAGGTCGCAGCGGCCCGGGATCTAGGCTTTAATTCGATCAGCTTTGATCTAATATGCGGTTTGCCACATCAGACCAGTGCATCGTTCGCTCGCACTTGGGAACAGACCCTAAGCCTGAGCCCCGAGCGCATCAGCCTCTATAACTATGCTCATCTACCGGACCGGTTTAAACCGCAGCGGCGCATCGACCCGGCCAGCATGCCGAGCGCCGATACCAAACTGCATATCCTGCGTGACAGCATTGAATTACTGCAACAGGCCGGCTATCTCTATGTCGGCATGGATCATTTCGCCAAACCCAGCGATGCGCTGGCGACAGCCTTGCAAGAAGGCAGCCTGCAGCGAAACTTCCAGGGCTACTCGACCAAGGCCGAAACCGACATGCTGGCCTTGGGCGTCTCGTCTATCAGTCAAATCGATGGTGTTTACCTGCAAAACCATCACGATGTCGAGACCTATGACGCCTTACTGGGTCAATCTCAGCTGGCGATCAATCGAGGAGTTTTTTTAACCGCGGACGACAAGGTGCGCCAGTGGATCATCGGCCAATTGGCCTGCCAGGGTCGACTCTCGCTGACTGAGGTATCGGCCCGTTTTGATATCGATGCGCCGACCTATTTCCGTCACGCCTGGGCCGAGTTGGGTAAGCTGGTAGAGCATGAGCTGGTGACCATCGATGTCGACCTGGTCACGATTCGCCCCCTAGGCCGCCTACTCCTGCGCCCTATTCTGGTAACCTTCGATGCCTACTTCAGGCCCGGCACAGCTGATCGATTTTCCAAAGTCCTTTAATCGTTAGGGCACAAATAACACCTTGATTGGCGCCAATTCCCGACCCCGCACGGCGTCAGCGGGTCGGCGATGAACGGTCCCAGGGCGCCGCTTCGGCATCCGCTATAAAAAACCTATCTGGCCGCTTTCGATGTTTGACGATACACTGCTTTAATGTGCCTTGAGTCCCCCTCCTTTTAAGAGATCAACTATGGATTTTGTCAGTCATTTTCGCAACAGTGCGCCCTATATTCATGCCTACCGTGGCAAAACCTCGGTTATCTGGCTACGGGATCAGGTCCTGGATAACGAACGACTGACATCTATTATCAGTGACCTCACGCTGCTCAATAGCTTGGGGCTGCGTTTGGTGGTGTTGTTTGATGCCGACTGCTTTGCGACCCGGTTAAATGATAAGGAGGCGATCGACGAAACCAGCTTGGACACCCTGGTGGCGGCCATCGGACGCCGCCGTTATGTGATCGAGGCGCTGTTCAGTCAAGGCCTGGCCAATTCGCCGATGCACGGTGCTCGCATCCGCGTGGTAGGCGGAAACTTTGTCATGGCGCGTCCGGCTGGTGTCTTTAACGGTATCGACCTAAAAGCTCAAGGCCGGGTCAGACGAATTGATCATCTGGCCATTCGCGAACACCTCGATAAACAACATCTGGTGTTGATGCCACCATTGGGGTATTCGATCACCGGCGATATCCTCTATTTGCCGCCGGAGCAGTTGCTGATTGAAATCGCCAAACAGATCGGCGCCGACAAGGTCATTATAGTGGGCGACAACCCGCTATCGCTGTCCGATAACCAAAAGGAGATGGGTGTGCCGGCATTGGAACAGATACTCAGCCAGGCGGATCCGAGCACCCCGGCCTACTTGGAACTTCAGGTTGCCGCCCTGGTCAGCCGTGCCGGCATTCCACGCTGTCATGTGATCGATGGCACCGCCGATGGCTCGCTACTGGCTGAGCTGTTTACCCGCGATGGTGTCGGGACCCTGATCGCCCTGGATCAATACGACACCTTTCGCCAGGCACGAATCGAGGATGTTCAGGGTATCCTAGCCTTACTCAGGCCGCTCGAAGAGCAGAATATCTTGGTTCGACGAGATCCGGAAAAGCTGGAAAACGAAATCAATCATTTTTATGTCAATGAACGCGATGGCATGATCATTGGCTGCGCCGCCATCTATAAATTATCCGACGATCAGGCCGAATTGGCCTGTGTCACGGTGCACAGCGATTATCAGAAGAAGGGTCGAGGCGATGCCCTATTGAGTGCCATCGAAAAGCAGGCGCGCAAAGAAAACATCAAGAATCTCTTTGTCTTGACCACCCAAACCGAACATTGGTTTGTTGAACGTGGCTTTAGGCTAGTCAGCGTGCAGGACCTGCCCGAGACGCGCCAAAAGCTGTATAACATTCAGCGCAATTCCAAAATATATATGAAACTGATTCGTTAATAGGGCAAACCATGAACTTGCTACGCGAACCTATCGACGTGCTATTGTTGTCCAATGTGATGCGGGCCGGCGTCGCGGCACTGGTTAAAAGCTTGGCCAGCCAGTTGTCACCCTACGGTATACGCGTCAACAATATCATCCCAGGCTTGATTGCCACCGATCGTATCGCTACCCTCGATGCAGCGCGCTCTGCTCGTTCGGGGATCAGCATCGAGGCCCATCGCGAGCAGGTTTGGGCGCAGATACCGGCTAAACGCTATGGCCAGCCTGAAGAATTTGCCAATGCCGCCACCTTTCTATTGTCGGATGCGGCAAGCTACATCAACGGCACCAGCCTGGTTGTCGATGGTGGCAAAATGAAATCCCTATAGTAACTCGACTGGAGAACCGTCTTGAGTTTTAGTAACCAAATCAAACAGCGCTGGCAACAGGGCACCGCCGTCTGTGTCGGACTGGACCCTCTGCCAGAGTTGTTCCCAGCCGCCGTGAGCGATATTTTCGCCTTTAATAAGGCCATCATCGACGCCACTGCCGACCTGGCCTGCTGCTTCAAACCGCAATTTGCGCACTATGCCGCGGTTGCCGCCGAGCCGGCGCTGAAGCAAACCATCGCCTATATCCGTGAGTTTTACCCAAGCGTTCCGGTCATTTTGGATTCCAAGCGCGGCGATATCGGCTCCACCGCGACGATGTATGCGCGCGAGGCCTTTGAGCACTATCAGGCCGACGCCGTTACGGTGAATCCCTACATGGGTTCGGATACGGTCTTGCCTTTTGCCGACTATGCCGACAAGGGCGTGATTGTCTTATGTCGCACCTCTAACCCCTCCGCCGGTGAGTTCCAAAATCGTCTCATCGATGGCGAACCGCTCTATCTGCATGTGGCGCGCCTGGCCCAAGAACAATGGAATCGACATGGCAATATCAGCCTAGTGGTCGGCGCCACTGCACCTGAGGAGATGCGCCGCATACGCGCGGTCGCCCCGGATCTGCCGTTCTTGGTCCCAGGCATAGGTGCTCAAGGGGGGGATCTTCAAGCAACGGTCGATAATGGTCGCTTCGCCGGCGGTCAGGGCCTAATGATCAACTCATCGCGCGCCATCCTGTACGCCTCGAGCGGGGCAGATTTTGCCCAAGCGGCCCGTGCAGCAACCCTGACACTAAAGAACGCCATCAACCAATTAGCGGAATGACACCGCACCCCTTGGTTTATGGTTCTTGCCGGTGACCCAATAGTTGGTTATCGGCAACCACAAGTCGATCAACGGCCAACAGTTGCGTTAGAGCGCGCAGACCACGCCAGTGCCCTTAAGGCCGCAATAGCCTCTGGGATTTTTGTGTAGATACTGCTGATGGTAGGTTTCTGCATAGTAAAAGGTCGGCGTTGCGCGCAGCTCGGTACTAATTTGACCCAGGGAGTTCAGCGTCAGTTGCTGTTGAAAGGCGTCCAGCGAGGCCTGGGCGACCACCAGCTGGTCTGCACTACCATAGATCGCTGAGCGGTATTGGGTACCGACATCATTGCCCTGGCGCATGCCCTGCGTCGGGTTGTGTGCTTCCCAGAAAACCTTCAGCAGCGTCGTCAAGCCAATCTCATTCGGATCGAACACCACCTGCACTATTTCAGTATGTCCGGTTTGGCCGGAACAGACCTCATCATAGGTCGGGTTCGGTGTGTGCCCACCGGCATAGCCTACAGCGGTGTTCTTAACGCCAGGCAAAGCCCAAAAGAGTCGCTCCGCACCCCAAAAACAGCCCAACGCGAGCCAGACTGAGGCGCAATTATCGGGCACGTGCCGCATATCAATCGCCAAAACGGCGTGCTGAAAATCGAGTTCCATCGCCTGCGCTCGACCCGGCAAACTTTGAGCTACACTCGGTAAGCTGCTGTTATTCGACATATTACACCTCGTTAGTTTTATATTGCGACCCCGCTAGGGCCGCTCTATAGGAATTGTGCCCCACACTTTGGAGACCCGCTATGGAACCTAACAAACGCCGGTTTCAGCGCATCCCGTTCGATGCGCAGATCAGAATGACCCTTACGGACAAAAACCGAGAGCCGATCACCGGGCTGCTCCAAGACATCAGCCTCAAGGGCGCGCTAATCACGGTCAGTAAAGCCTCTACCGTGTTGACGATTGGCCAGCGCGGCGCACTAAAGATACGGCCCGAGCAGAGCGATATCGAATTCAACTTCACCGTCGAGGTCGCCTATGCGTTGTCTGATAAGCCGACCTATGGTCTGAATCTAGTCGGTCTCGATCTAGAATCTGCGAGCTATCTACGCCGTCTAATAGAAGTCAATTTGGGCAATGACGATGGCCTGCAACGTGAATTCAGCCATTTGATAGAGGCCATGGTAGCAGAGCACACTAGCCTTTAGCTCAACAAGGGCTAACGCTTAATTCCAGAGACTATTTTTTTCGCCCAAAACACTGTGCGGCAAGCTGTACAGTAGCAAGTCAATAAAAGGCACAAATAGTGCAGAACACCATTGATGTTTTTCACAAGACGTGTCAGATTTCATAACAACATTAACATTAACAACAATAAGACAAACGGTAACAATCTGTACATGACCCACGGTTTTACGTCGCTGATTAATTCCAAAGGCCAATAGAGGATTATTTTTGAAAGTGAGTCGCAGTCAGCCTGCCTTGGCCTGTTTTTTGATTGACTATTAACGGCAAAAAAACGGTCAGATTGACACTGCCTTTCGGCACCCTAAGGTAAGACTCATGCACTAGATGCAGTAAAGGGACACTCATATGTCCAACAATTATAAGACCGCCTTCCAAAGGGGCTTACTATGACACTTAGAGGAACTCACATGAAACCATTTCAAAAAACACTGGCCGCTGCGCTGGTCGGAACGTCGATATTACTCACCGGCTGTTCATCTGATAATGACGCTGACGCCAGCAACACTGACGCCGCAAACGACACGGCCGAGCTGGCCTTAGGTGTCGCGGCGAGTGTACCCACTATCATCGCGGCGGCGATGCATCCGGTAACGGGCGAGACCTTAGCAGCAGATCAAACCTTTACCTATTGGGCGCTTGACGAGCACAGCTCGTTCGACCCACAGATAGTCGAAGATGTTGCCGGTTCGGACCATGTGCGCAACCTCTTTGAAGGTCTGTTAAGCCAAGATGCCGATGGCAATCTGGTACCCGGCGTCGCAGAGCGCTTCGAAGCCTCTGACGATAAGAAAACCTATACTTTCTTCCTGCGTGAAAATGCCAAGTGGTCCAACGGCGATCCTATTACCGCCAATGATTTTGTCTACGCCTGGCAGCGCGCTGTCGACCCCGTGACTGCATCACCCTATTCCTGGTATATGGAAATCATGGCGATCAAAAACGGCGCCGAAATCATTGCCGGTGAACAACCGGTTGCGAGCTTGGGCGTCAGCGCTGTTGATGACTATACCTTCCAGGTTGAGCTGAGTGAGTCCTTACCCTACTTCCCGATGATGGTCTCTCACTCCACGACCTTCCCGACCCACAAGGCAACCATTGAGCAGTTTGGCAACGAATGGACCAAGCCTGAAAACATGGTCAACAACGGCGCCTATAGCCTGACCGAGCATGTGGTTAACGAACGGGTTGTGATGGAACGCAATAGCAACTATTGGAATGATGCCGAGACCATTATTGAAAAAGTGGTTACGCTGGTCATACCAGATGACAACCAGGGTCTGATCCGCTGGAAAGCCGGTGAACTGGACCGTGGTCCGGTGCCCTCTGGTCAGTACCTAGCCTTGAAAGCAGAATTCGGTGCTGACGTCGCGGTATCTGTACCCAGCCTTTGTACCTACTATTATGCTTACAACCTGAGCGCCAGCGGTTCAGAAGCCCTGAAAGACAAGCGTGTTCGCCAGGCGCTGTCCTATGCCGTCGATCGCTCGATCATCACCGAAAGCATCCTGCAAGCCGGTCAGATCGAAGCCTATACCTTTACACCGGGTGCCACGGCGGGCTTTGAGGTGCCGGATGTCGAGTTTGGTAAACTGACTCAAGCAGAACGGGATGCCAAGGCTATTGAATTGTTAGCGGCGGCCGGTTACGACGAGAACAATCCATTGTCGGTCGAGATACTCTACAACACCTCTGAAGGCCATAAGTCGATCGCAACTGCCATTACCCAGATGTGGAAGTCCAAGCTGGGTGTTAACGCCGAAATGAACAACATGGAGTGGACCACCTTCTTGGAAGAACGCGGCAATCAGAACTTTGATATCTCGCGTGGCGGCTGGTGTGGCGATTACAATGAAGCCTCCACCTTCCTCGATCTGGTGCGCAGCGAATCGGGCTACAACGATGGCAAATGGGTCAACGCCGAAGTCGATCAACTGATGACTCAAGCCAAGACCATGGCCGATCCGAGCGCGAACTATACGCGCATCGAACAGATCGTCGCCGACGAGATGCCACTGATCCCGCTCTACCATTACACCAGCGTCTTTATGCTCGATTCCGAAGTAAAAGGCTGGCCTTACAACAACGTGCAAACCAACTGGTATGCGAAAAACCTGTATAAAGTTGCAGAGTAACGTCGCGTTGCCAAGCTAATAGATTAACACCGCCGCTGGCGGTGTTTTCTGTTACAGGGCTGAAAAACGCTGGCGAGCTTGTCGTCAACCAGATACCTCATCCCATCGGCACCCGCAGTGGCGTATTTATAAATAATAGTGAAAAACTGAATTTTATTTATCTAATGGCGCTCGCCCAGAGGTATGTCTGAGGCGAAGATGCGCGTTTTTTGACACCGGTTAGACTAGGATAGATCTTATGTTCAGTTTCATTTTCAAGCGTTTGCTTACCGCGATCCCGACGCTGCTGATTCTTATAGTAGTATCCTTCGTACTGATGCACAGTGCCCCCGGCGGTCCCTTTAGCCGAGAGAAGAAACTGCCTGCTCAGGTTCAAGCCAATATCGAAGCGAAGTACGGTCTCGATAAACCATATAGCGTACAAATTTTGAACTATGTCAGCGGCATTGTTTTCCATTTCGACTTTGGCCCGTCCTTTAAATATAAGGATCGCAGCGTCAATGATCTGGTCCGGGCTGGCTTTCCCGTGACCCTGACCTATGGCTCAATATCCGCCCTAGTGGCGGTTTTATTTGGCGTGACCATGGGCGTTATCGCGGCTCTGAATCACAACACGTGGAAAGACTATGCCGCGCTCAGTTTTACCTTTTCGGCCCAGGTGTTGCCTAACTTTGTGATGGCCCCGCTGCTGGTGCTGTTCTTCACTCTCTATTTGGGCTGGCTCCCCGGGGGTGGCTGGAACGGTGGCAAGCCGGAATACATCATCCTACCGGTAATCGCCTTATCAACCAGCTATATGGCAACCATTGCCCGTATTACTCGCTCCTCCATGTTGGAGGTGCTCAATTCTAACTTTATCCGCACGGCTAAGGCTAAGGGCTTGCCCTACAGTCGCATCGTGTTCAAGCATGCGCTCAAACCGGCCTTGCTGCCCGTCTTGTCTTACTTAGGACCGGCGATGGTCGGCCTGATCACCGGCTCGGTGGTCATCGACCAGTTTTTTACCACCGGCGGTATCGGGGTATTGTTTGTTAATGGCGCCTTGAGCCGAGATTACTCGACCATTATGGGCATCACCATTTTAGTCGGCGCACTCACCATCTTGTTAAATTTAGTGGTCGACGTGCTATACGCCTGGATCGATCCAAAAATTCGTTATTAAGACAGTAAGGACCGGCAATGATTGTCAATCAGAAGAAAATGTCCGACCTGGCTGAACACCTGTTACAGGCCGAGGAAGTCCAAGGTCGCTCCCTGTGGGCCGATGCCTACAGTCGCTTTCGCCGCAATAAGGCTGCGCTAACCGGCGTGATCACGCTGGTCCTGGTCGTGTTGTTCGCCCTGATCGGGCCGCTCTTTGCCCAATACAGCAACGAAGAAATCGACTGGGCGGTGATCGGCCAGGTCAAGCAACTGGGTGCGCCCTCCTTTACCTCAGGGCATTATTTTGGCACCGATGATCTGGGTCGCGATCTCTTCGCGCGCGTCATTCAAGGCACCACGGTCTCGCTGATGGTTGGCTTTATCGGCTCCTTTGTCGCGGTGATTGTCGGCACGCTCTATGGCGCGGTGGCAGGCTATACCGGGGGTCGGGTCGATAACTTTATGATGCGACTGGTCGATATCCTGATGTCGATTCCCTATATGTTCGTGTTGATTATTATGTTGGTTATCTTTGGTCGCTCGATTGAAATGCTCTTTCTCGGCATCGGTCTGGTGTCTTGGTTCGATATGTCACGTATCGTCCGAGGTCAAACCCTGAGTATTAAAAACAAAGAATATATCGAGGCGGCTATTGCCGCTGGGGTGTCCAACTTCACCATCATCTTGCGCCACATAGTGCCCAACCTGATCGGCATCGTCGTGGTGTATGCCTCTCTTTTAGTGCCAGGTTTTATTATGGCCGAATCCTTTATTTCCTTTCTCGGCCTGGGCATTCAAGAACCGGCGACGTCCTGGGGCGCGCTGATTAACCAGGGGTCGCGCACAATGCAATACGGCACCCTGTGGCAACTGTTGTTTCCGCTGTTTTTCTTTGTCATCACACTGTTTAGCATGTTCTTCATCGGCGATGGTTTACGCGATGCCCTCGATCCAAAAGATCGCTAATTAGGAGCGCACAATGAGTTTATTAGAAGTTAAGGACCTCGGCGTTCAGTTCCAAACCGGTGATGGCGTTGTCAGTGCGGTAAACGGCGTGAACTTCACCATAGCGGCCGGCAAAACCTTGGCCATAGTGGGTGAGTCCGGTTCGGGCAAAAGCCAAACGGCCTTTGCTATCATGGGCCTATTGGCGCAAAACGGCTGGACCACCGGCAGCGTGAAGTTTAACGGGCTGGAAATTTTAAACCTGCCGGAGCAGGGCCTGAACAAGATCCGCGCCGAACAGATTGCGATGATCTTTCAAGATCCGATGACCTCATTGAACCCCTATATGAAAGTCAGTGAACAGTTGATGGAAGTGCTGATACTGCATAAGGGCATGGACCGCAAAACCGCTCTGGAGGCGTCGATTCGGATGCTCGATGCGGTCAAGATTCCCGAAGCCCGGTATCGGGTGCACCTGTATCCCCATGAGTTTTCCGGTGGCATGCGCCAACGGGTGATGATTGCCATGGCATTGCTGTGTCAGCCGAAGCTATTGATTGCCGATGAACCGACCACCGCGTTAGATGTCACGGTACAGGCTCAGATTATGGCTCTACTCAACGATCTGCAACGCGACTTTGGTACCGCCATCGTGCTCATCACCCATGACTTAGGGGTCGTGGCCGGTTCGTGTGAAGACACCCTAGTTATGTATGGCGGCCAAGTAATGGAGTTCGCCAGCACCCAAGATATTTTCAAGAGCCCATCCCACCCCTATACCCGCGGCCTGTTATCGGCCATCCCGCGGCTCGATCAGCGCGGTGCGCGGCTCAATACCATACCCGGCAATCCGCCCAATATGTTACACAAACCAACCGGCTGCCCCTTTGCCGAACGCTGCGGCAATGCCAGCGATCATTGCCTGAATGAATTGCCCGAAATAGTCTTTTATGACGGCAACCGGCAACGTGCTTGCCATAAGCCGGCGGAGGAATTGCAATGACCCAGGCACGCGAAAAACTGTTGGCGGTCGAGGACCTCAAGGTCTATTTCGATATCTACCCGGCCAACGCCATGCCCTGGACCAAACCGCACAAGCTGAAAGCGGTCGATGGGGTCAGTTTTGACATCTACGCTGGGGAAACCCTAGGCATTGTCGGCGAATCCGGCTGTGGTAAGAGTACCTTGGCACGGGCGGTGATCAAGATGGTGCCCGCCGAAGCCGGTCAGGTGCTCTGGTTAGGCCAGGATTTGCTGACGCTGAGCAAGAAAAAAATGCAGGCCGCACGCAAAGATCTGCAGATGATCTTCCAAGATCCCTTGGCCTCACTCAATCCGCGCATGACCATCGGCGATATTATTGCCGAACCGCTCAAGACGCACTATCCGGCGATGCCGACGCCTGAACGCAAGCTCAAGGTGAAGGAGATGATGGTCAAGGTGGGTCTGCTGCCGAACCAGATCAATCGTTACCCACATGAGTTTTCCGGCGGTCAGTGCCAGCGCATCGGCATCGCCCGGGCGCTTATTCTCAAGCCGAAACTGATTATTTGCGATGAGCCGGTATCCGCCCTCGATGTCTCGATTCAAGCCCAGATCGTCAATCTATTGATGGATCTGCAGGCCGAAATGGGTCTATCGCTGATCTTTATCGCGCACGACCTGAGCATCGTGCAACACATCAGTACTCGAGTAATGGTGCTCTACCTGGGCAATGTCTGCGAAATCACCAGCAGCGAGCAACTCTATGCCCGGCCGCGGCATCCCTATACTCAAGCACTGATTTCGGCGGTACCCATTCCCGACCCGGAAATTGAACGCAACAAGAAGTTGATCTTGATCGAAGGCGACCTGCCCTCGCCGATCAATCCCCCCTCAGGTTGTGTGTTTCGCACCCGCTGCCATAAGGTACAGCCAAAATGCTCCGAACAGCGCCCGCCCTTAGCCGATTTGGGCGCAGATCATCGGGTCGCTTGCTTCTATCCAGCAGGTTAGATCGCTGTTAAAGCGGTCAATACAGGCCGCCACAGCGGTCTTTGCTGACCCTGTATCGGGTTCGATGCGAATAGACAAACACCGCCGTGCAAAAAACACACTTACCTTGTTAATCAGAAGGGTTAAGATAAGCTAACTTGACTCACAGTGCAGGACTTTCATATGCCGCAATATCGTTCAAAAACTTCCACCTCGGGTCGCAATATGGCCGGCGCTCGGGCGCTATGGCGTGCGACGGGTATGCAAGACGATGACTTTCAAAAGCCAATCATTGCCGTGGTCAACAGCTTCACCCAATTTGTGCCGGGCCATGTCCACCTAAAGGACATGGGTCAGCTGGTTGCACGCCAGATCGAGAAGGCCGGCGGCGTCGCCAAAGAATTCAATACCATTGCGGTCGATGACGGTATCGCCATGGGTCACGACGGCATGCTCTATAGCCTGCCATCGCGCGAGATCATCGCCGATTCGGTCGAGTACATGGTCAACGCCCATTGCGCTGATGCCATGGTGTGTATTTCCAACTGCGATAAGATCACCCCAGGCATGCTGATGGCTGCCATGCGAGTCAATATTCCGGTAATTTTTGTCTCCGGTGGCCCGATGGAAGCCGGCAAGACCAAGCTGGCCGATCACGGCCTGGATCTGGTCGATGCCATGGTTATCGCCGCCGATGACAATGCCACCGATGAAGAAGTCGCCGAATATGAGCGTAGCGCCTGCCCAACGTGCGGTTCGTGCTCGGGCATGTTTACCGCCAACTCGATGAACTGCCTGACTGAGGCTATTGGCCTATCACTGCCGGGCAACGGCACAACTCTCGCGACCCACTCCGATCGCAAGCAGCTGTTCGAGCGCGCCGGTCAGCTGATCGTTGAAATCACCAAAGACTATTATGAAAACGACAATGAGAACAGGTTGCCGCGTGTCATTGCCGGGTTCAAGGCACTGGAAAACGCCATCACGCTCGATGTTGCTATGGGCGGTTCAACCAACACCATCTTGCATTTGCTGGCCATCGCGCAAGAAGGTGAGATCGACTTTGACTTAAAAGATATAGACCGAATTTCCAAGACCGTGCCCCAGCTGTGCAAGGTTGCACCCAACATTCAGAAATACCATGTCGAGGACGTCCATCGGGCAGGCGGTATCTATGGCATTCTCGGCGAGCTCGATCGGGCCGGAAAGTTACACACCGATTTGCCGACCGTGCACTCGGCCACCCTGGCCGACGCGTTAAAAACATGGGATATCATGCAGAACAATGATCCCGCGATCGCCGAATTCTATAAGGCCGGTCCAGCCGGCATCCCGACCCAAACCGCGTTCAGCCAGTCCACCCGTTGGCCCACGCTGGACGGCGATCGGGCTCAAGGCTGCATCCGTTCCATCGAACACGCTTACAGCCAGGAGGGCGGCCTGGCCATCCTCTATGGCAATCTGGCGCAGGACGGTTGCGTGGTCAAAACCGCCGGGGTCGATGAAAGTGTGCACAAGTTCACCGGACCGGCGCGGATCTTTGAAAGCCAAGACTCAGCCGTATCCGGCGTACTCGACGGCAGCGTGTTACCCGGCGATGTCGTGGTTATCCGCTATGAAGGACCCAAGGGCGGACCGGGCATGCAGGAAATGCTCTACCCGACCAGCTATCTGAAAGCCAAGGGTCTCGGCCAAGCCTGTGCCCTGCTGACCGACGGTCGTTTTTCCGGCGGCACCAGTGGACTGTCCATTGGCCATATTTCGCCTGAAGCGGCCTCCGGTGGAAATATTGCCTTGATCGTTGAAAATGATCCGATCGAGATCGATATTCCCAATCGGGGTATCAACCTGATGATCAGCGATGCGGATCTCGCGGCCCGTCGTGAGGCCATGAATGCCCTCGGCGCGCAAGCGTGGAAGCCGACCGAAGTGCGCACCCGCAAAGTCTCGCGCGCGCTCAAGGCCTACGCCCTATTGGCGACCAGTGCCGACAAGGGTGCGGTGCGCAACGCCGAGATGCTCGACGACTGATCGCATTGGGGTTTCGGTTGCTGTTTGCGCTGCGCGCGAGCAGGCCGAACCCGCGTCAGAAACACCAGTTAAGGCGGGATGTGCAGCACCATGGCACCCCGCTTTTTGTTTTTTTACACCGAGGTAGATTGCTTGAATCCCGTCCTCTTGAGTCCTGTCGCATTCAATCGCAACGTTGCGCGCCGACTGGCCCTATTCGCTGCTAGCCTGCTCGTGCTGGTCAGCGGCTTTAGCGGGTTCAATTGGTTGCGCTTCTCGCCCGAACAATGGCTCAGCGCGCACCTGCCTCCGAACACCCTGGTTTCGATCCACGCTCAGGCCGATCAGCAGCGCATGGGCACCGCGCTCAGTTGGCAGCAATTGCAGGTCGAATGGGACGATCGGTTTTTTACCGCCGAACGGGTCGAGCTGAACTTCAATCTGCTCTCAGTTCTGCTCGGTAAGCCCCGAGCCGAATCGCTGAGCTTCAGTTCACCCCTGCTCAGTTTGCCGCAACAGCCAGTGGATACCGCCCTATTGCGCTTACTCATTGCCTTGGGTGCACACCAGCTGACGATCACCAACGGCGCTATTGCCAACGGTCAGCACGAGGTGCAGCACCTGGAGCTGTCGATGATCCGTAACGGTGCCTTCGGGGAATATGCCGTGCAAGCCTCGGGTCAAATCGACAGTGGGCCGTTGAGTGCCCGGCTAAACTATTCGCTGCTTATGGGCCTAGACGGACAAGACCGACTGGTACTGGGTAAGAATCAATTCGATGGCCAGATCAACATCGAGAACTGGAGTGCTCGGCTAGCCGGTAAGATTAAGTCGCTGATTATCGCCGCCGATGGTGATCTTGAATTCAGCTTTATCAATTGGTCATCGGCCTGGCAAAACACTAGCGTCGCGGATCCGATCAAGCTCGATTGGGCTGGGGGCATCAGTGCCGGCACCTGGGCCCAAGAGCAGTTACAGGTGGCCAAGTTTGACTCGGCCATCGCCTATGTCGATGACCAAGATATCGGTCATACGCTCGCGATGCAGTCGAACGAGGCTCGGCTAAAAGACGGCCAAGTGGTCGGTCAGGTCGGTCTATCGCTATTGGCCAATTTCCCCGCGGGTAGCCCTTGGCAGAGTTACAACCTGGTGATGACCGGCACGGTCGAGGAGGGTGCCGCCCTGCTCGACTGGCGCGATCCGCAAGTGCTGTTGGCGACCATCGCCGCCAACCAAGAGCAGAACAGTCATCTGCTCACGATGCGCCGCCTGAGTATCGACCGGGCCGCCGGCCGCTGGCTGTTTGATGATGGTGACTGGACCGCGCAACGCGCCGAGCGCATCATCGGCGACTATGGCTTTGGCCGTCTCGCCGGCAACTGGCCGAGCCTGGAGATTACCGAAGCTCCGACCATCGCGGCGCAATTGCAGCCCCCACTCACCCTGATCGCGTCTGACGTAGAATATTTAAATGCATTGTTCAACCGCCTGGTTCCGTAAACAAAGTCTCGCCTGGTACGACCAAAACGGCCGTAAAACCCTGCCCTGGCAGCAGGGCAAGACGGCTTATCGCGTTTGGCTGTCTGAAATCATGTTGCAACAAACCCAGGTCACGACCGTTATCCCCTATTTCGAGCGTTTCCTGCTCGCCTTTCCGACCGTGGCCGATTTGGCCGCGGCTCATGAAGACGAGGTGCTGCATCTGTGGACCGGTCTGGGCTATTACGCCCGGGCACGTAACCTGCATCGAAGCGCGCAACAGGTGGTCCAGGAATGGGGTGGCCAGTTCCCGCAGCAAGCGGAGCAACTGATTACCCTGCCGGGCATTGGTCGTTCAACCGCCGCGGCCATCGCCAGCTCGGTATTCAATGTCCGGGCGGCCATTCTCGATGGCAATGTTAAACGTGTGCTG
Organism: Reinekea sp.; assembly: GCF_982785585.1. NCBI lineage: Bacteria > Pseudomonadati > Pseudomonadota > Gammaproteobacteria > Oceanospirillales > Saccharospirillaceae > Reinekea > Reinekea sp. The sequence continues at coordinate 64,861 of NZ_CEYAVF010000009.1, forward strand.
AGCCGCTTCTTCGCGCTACAAGATTGGCCCGGCACCCGCCAGTCGCAAGACCAGCTCTGGCTCTGGAGCGAAACCCTGACCCCAAGTGCCCGGGTTGCCGATTACAACCAGGTGATGATGGATCTTGGCGCACTGATCTGCACGCGCACTAAGCCGGCGTGCGAACGCTGTCCACTGGCGGCCAAATGCCTGGCCCGGCAAAGCGGGCAGACGGCAAGCTTGCCAGTCGCCAAACCGAAGCAGATCAAGCCGATTAAGCATACCCATCTGTTGATGCTGCAAACACCCGATGGCCATGTCCAGTTAAGCAAACGACCCAATTCCGGGATCTGGGGTGGCCTGTACAGCTTTCCGGAATTTGCCGACCTCGACGCGCTGGAGGATTTTTGCCAATCCTACAAGTTGGTCAAGGCGCTCGATGCCTGGCCGGTGTTCCGCCACAGCTTCAGTCATTACCATCTGCAGATCACTCCGGTACTGGCCGCGATACGTCGACCCTTGAACGAGGTGCGCGAGACCGAACAGCTCTGGTATAACCCGCTGTTGCGCCCTGACGAAGAACAGGCCGTTGGCCTGCCAGCACCGATCGCGAGCCTGTTACAAAAACTGGCACAGGCACTGTGAGCGCGATTGGGCAGGGGCTGCCAGCCAAAAGCCCGCTCAAGGCCATTCTCCGAATTGCCATCCCGGTCAGCCTGCAGGCGCTCATCAGCTCATCGCTGAGCTTTGTTGATATCTATATGGTCAGCTCATTGGGCGTCAACAACATCGCCGCCGTCGGGCTGATCAGCAAGGTTTATTTCGTCTTTATTGTCGCACTGTTTGGTCTGACCAGCGGCATTTCCATCCTGGTCGCCCAATATTGGGGCTCCGGACGCAAGTTGGCGGTCAATGGCTTGCTCTTTGCCGGCCTGATGTGGGTCGCCTTAGTCACCGTACCGCTGGCCCTGCTTGGCTTCTTTGCCAGCCAACCGCTGGCGGCCTTATTGAGCCCGGATGCGGCGGTGGTGCAAATCGCTGACCTCTATTGGCGCTGGACCTCACCCTTTATACTGCTCACTGGCATCAGCATGGTCCTGGCCACCGTTCAGCGCTCGACCGGTGACAGCCTCTGGCCTATGGTTGCCTCGGTCATTGCCCTGCTCAGCAACACCGGCATGAACTACCTGGTACTCTTTGGCCCAATCGAGGCGTTGCGCATCGGCATGCCTGGGGTGGCGCTGGCAACCAACATCTCGCGCTTATTGGAAGTCAGCCTGCTGTTAATTGTGCTGATACGCCATCTGCGCCCGACCTGGGTCTGGCAACGTCAAGCCATCGCGCAAATCTGGCATCAAGGCAAGGTCCTGACAATTCAGGAAGCCCTCTGGTCGGCCGGTATTTTTGCCTTCTTTATTGTCTATTCCTATATGGGCCCAAATGAACTGGCGGCGATGAGCCTGCTGTCACCCATCGAGAACATGTTGGTTGATGTTTTTATCGGCTTTGGTGTGGCCACAGGGATTCTGCTGGGTCAGCATCTGGGGCGCAACGAGTTTGACGAGGCTTGGGCCTTGAACCAGTATGTCTTAACCCGATTTCCACTCGCGGCGCTGGTATTTGCCTTTGTCATGATGCTCTTGAGTCAATTTTTTATCGCCCAATTCAGCGGTATCAGCGAGTCGGT